>NZ_DBNGVP010000080.1:0-126571 GCF_057119385.1 Archangium sp.
CCCGGGCGATGCGGACACCCAGGCACGGGGGAGCGCCCTGGCGTCCCACCTGGCTTTGCTGGGGGCCGTGGACGAGGTGTCCGCCTCCACCCGCCGCCTTTCCCGTGAGCTGCCCAGACTCCGGGCCAGCCACCAGGGCATCGCTCGTGCGGGCAACGGCATCTTCGTCCGCTACGTCGACCATGGGGAACGTCAGCTGCGGTGGATGGACGCCGAGTTGGCCGCCGCCACCCGCCTGGCCACCGCCGCCTCCCAAGTGGAGGACCCGGACATGCAGCTGGCCCTGCTGCGCCTGGCCGGCCCCCGGCTGGAGGCCGCCATGCTCGGTGCCCTGCTGGTGGCCGTCTGGTTCGACTTCCTCCTCCTCACCGACGACGCGCTCTCCCGCCGCCTCTACAGCGTGGAGTGGTTGTACGTGGACATGGACCGCTTCCAGACGCTGCTCGAGCCCGCCCTGACGGCGCTCTCCTCCCTGGAGCCCGCGCGGGTGGAGGCGACGGCGGAGGACATGCCCGCCCTGGTGGGTCACCTCACCCGCGAGTTCGAGGCATTGCGAGAGACCGTGCGCAAGGGAGCGGAGACCCTCCAGAAGATACTGGTGCTCAAGGAGGCCGCGGAGGCACTCACCCTGGTGTCGGCGCTGAAGTTCACCCTGCCCGCGCTGCGCGCGGCGGCTCCTGCGACGCTGGGCATGGGTTTCGTGGTGGGCTCGCACGGCGTGATGATGGGCACGCGCCTTGTCGTCTCCGCCGAGTGGGTGGAGATGATGCAGCGGCTGGTGCGGGCCGGCGTCCTCTCCCTTCCCGCCGTCAGCGCGGCCGTACGCATACAGGCCGGCCAGGTGATGATGGCGCACGGGGAGTTGCCGCGCGGCGTGCGCGAGGCGCTGGGCGAGGGGCCCGAGGTGCGGGGCATGCGCGTGACGGACAGAGCGGGGGCTGGCATGGCCGAGCCACCCCGGCACCACGTCATGCCGCAGGAGTTCCGCGAGTGGTTCGAGAAGCGCGGCTTTATCGGCGAGATGGACATCGACCAGTTCTGCGTGAAACTGGAGCAGGCACACCACCAGGCCATCCACGGTGGGGGGAACTGGAAGCTGGGGCGCACCTGGCCCGACGAATGGAACCAGATGATTATGAGCGTACTGCGCCAAGCTGAGTCCAAGGCAGGCCGTATGTTGACACCGAATGCGATCCTGAAGCTCATCGCAAGAGAGATGAAGCGCTATAAGATCCCGATGAACTTCGTCCCGGGGAGAAGGTGATGAGCGAGAACCGGTCCTGGCAGGGCCACTGGACAGCCCGCATGTATGAGCGGGTTCGTGCTCGCGGTTTCGGTTCGCTCACCGCCTTCGCAGACGCACACCCGACCCTCCCCCTGGTTGAGCTGGCCGATGAACTAGGGGACGACCTCAACGCGGTGCAGGTATTCAAGGGACTGGTTGATGAGGCTGAGCGAAGCCATCAGGTAACTCGCCTGGTGCGCAGCCAATTTGTGCGTGAACTCCACGAGAGCTTCCCTGACGGCTGGCCGTCCGTCATGGACGATGAAGCCCGTTTGGAAGTTGCCATGGCGCTCGGCTCCTGGTTTGGCTTCACTCCGGCGACGCACCAGGCGCGCGTCAACCGGGCCAGCGATGCGTTGCTCGCCACGCCACCACGGCCCGGCTGGCGCCCACTCGGCCCCGACGACGCGCTACTGCTCACACTCCTGCCCGACGAGGAAGTCTGAATTCCACCTACTGGAGAGGGCGATGAGCAGCGGACGGGCTTGGCGGGGCAACTGGGTGGCCCGCCTGTATGAGCGGGTACGCGAGCACGGCTACGACTCCCTCACCGCTTTCGCCGAGGCGCGCCCCGGCGTTCCTGTGTATTTGCTGGCCGAGGAGCTTGGCAAGGACGACGTCGCCGGGGTGCTGGTGTTCAGGGGGGTTGCTTGCCGAGGCAGAGCGAAGTCACCGGGTTACACGCTTTGTGCGTGATGTTCTCGTGCGCGAACTTGCGGAAAGCCTCCCTGACGGCTGGCCGTCCGTACTGGACGATGCAAACCGTGGAGAGGTTGCCTTGGCGCTCGGAGCATGGACGGCCGACGCTCCTGAAACACATAAGGAGCGTGTAAGAAGGGCTGGCGACTCGCTCCTCGCCACTCCGCCCCCTCCTGGCTGGCGCCCGCTCAACCCCGATGACGAGTTGCTGCGCACGCTCCTGCCCGACGAGGAAGTCTGAATCCCACCGCTGGAAGCGGAGCCGTTGCCAGCCCCGCTCCCGGCAACCCTCGGCCTACCCCGCGCGCGACACGAGGTAGCGCACCAGCGCCTGGGCCTTGGGAATCAGGGTGTCCACCTCGATGAACTCGTCCACCGTGTGGAAGCCCTTGCCCCGAGGGCCCAGCCCGTCGATGGACGGAATCCCCATGGCGGACGAGGTGCTCGCGTCCGAGCCACCGCCCACCAGCGGCGCCTCGCCATGGCCCAGCCCGGACGCGTGGGCACACGCGCCATACGCCGCCATCAGCGCCGCGGAGGCCTCGGTGCGCTCGAGCGGCTCACGGGCCACCCCACCCTTCACCTCGATGCGCGTGCCGGGAACGCCGGCCGCGGCCTCCTCGGCCGCCTGACCGAAGCGCCGCACCAGCTCCTCCCCGTCCGCGCGCGTGCAGAAGCGCAGGTCCACCTCCGCCACCGCGTGGTCCGGCACCGTGTTCTTCCCCTGCCCTCCCGTCACCTTGCCCACGTTGACGGTGATGCCACGCGGGTAGTCGGTGAGCTGCTGCACCCGGTCCACGAAGCGGGCAATCGCCCACAACGCGTTGGCCCCCTCCTGGTGCGCGTTGCCCGCGTGGGCGGCCTTGCCATGCGCCACCGCCACGGCCATGCCGGTGCCCTTGCGCCGGGTGATGATGGCGTCCGCCGCCCGGCCGGACTCGAACACGAGGCACGCCCCCGCTCCGGCGATCGCCTTGCGGATGACCTCGGCGCCCTCGGGCGAGCCCACCTCCTCGTCCGACACCACCACCAGCCGCAGCGGCGGCAGCTTCTCCAGGCCCCCCGACGCCGCGAGCGCCTTGAGCGCCCACGCGATGACGACGAGCCCGCCCTTCATGTCCAGCACGCCCGGCCCGCGCCGCAGCGCCCCATCCTTCCGGTAGCCCTCGAACTTGCCCGGGGGGAACACCGTGTCCAGATGGCCCACCAGCGCCACCGGCGCCAGCCCCGCCCGGCCCTCCGAGCGGAACACCAGGTGGTCCGCGTACCGCGTGCTCTTCACCACCTCCGCCGCCAGCCCCGGCATGGTGAACTGCTCGCGCAGCAGGGCACCCACCTCGCGGCCGCCCTCCGCGTTCTCCGTCCAGGAGTTCACCTCCACCAGCGCGGCGAGCGCTTCTTCCATCTCCCCCAGCCTGCCCACCAGCCAGCTGGCCGCCGCTTCACCCATCTCGCGCATCGTCCTCGGCCTCCCGCCGAAAAAGCTTCCGTCCCGGGGTGCATCCCCGGTCGCCCCCCGGGCATATGCCAGGCCCCCGGCTCCAGGGAAGGTGCCCCGGCGCCCGCCCGCCCGGCGCCCCGGCACGGGTGCCCCGGGGGAAGGAAGCTTGCCGGGGACGGTGGGGGTCCGCACCTCAAGAGGCAGGAGGATGAACGATGGCGGACGCGCTGTGGATATTGGTGGCCAATGGGAGCCGGGCCAAGCTCTTCTCGACGGATGAGCGCGCGGAGGTCTGGAACCTCAAGGAGGAGTTCCACCACGAGGAGAGCCGGTCCATGTCCCGGCAGCTGCTCAACCAGCCGGACAACCCCAACGCCGGCTCCCTGCACAAACCCCAACCCGAGAACCAGCCCGATGCTCGCCAGCAGCTGGAGATCGATCGCTTCGCCCGCGAGCTCTCCGCCCGGCTGGAGCGTGGCCTGAATGACCACGCCTACGACCGGCTCGTCATCGCCGCCCCGCCCGGACTGCTCGGCCTGCTGCGCAAGCTCATCAGCCCCCGCGTGCACCAGCGGCTGATGCTCGACTTCCGGGCGGACTACATGAACGTGCCGGACCGCGAGCTGCCCGAGCGCATCCCGCTCTCCTAGGTAGGCAGCCGCACAGGCAGGCGGCCCGGAGCTCCTTCCCGCTCCGGGCCTCGTCCGTCTGGAGCCCCCACCTGGGCCTACATCCTGGTACGTGGCCGCGCCGCTCGGGCGCGCTCCGTGGTACAGGAGGGAGGAGGCGTCGGCTGTGAGGACATTGGGGTCCTCTCGGCGCCATCCCGCGGACGTCACGAGATTCATGAAACTTCCCCTGATCGGCACCCTCAAGCTGCGCGGCCGCCTGACGCTGTACGTCACCCTGCTGGCCGTCGTGCCGCTGCTGCTCTCCACGTGGGCGGGGGTCAGCAGCACCCAACGGATGATGCAGGCGCAGGTGCACGAGATGCTCCGCATCGAGGCGGAGGGCCTGAAGGATCTGGTGGAGGCCTCGCTGGTGGAGCGCGAGACGAGCGTGCGCAGCTGGGCGGAGGACACGCTGCTGCGCGAGTCGCTGCAGCGCGACACCTACGCGCTGAGCGACGGAGTGCTGTCGCGGCTGCAGCTGCGCTACACCACCTTCACCGGGCTGGTGCTCTTCACCGAGGACGGCCGGGCCGTGTCCGCCAGCACGCCGGCCCTGCGCGACTCCTTCGCGGGACAGGAGGCGCTGGTGCGCGACGCGGCCTGGTTCAAGGCGGCCCAGGAGGGGCGCTTCACCAGCACGACGCTCACCCAGGAGGACCCCGTCTTCGGCATGCAGGTGCTGCACCTGGCGGCGCCGGTGATGGAGTCGCGGGGCGGGCGGCGGCTGGGCGTGCTGCTGGCCGCGTATGACTGGGGCCAGGTGGGCGAGGTGGTGAAGGCCGCGCTGGCCCGCGCCCGCTCGCGCAAGAACGAGAGCTTCGCCCTGGAGGTGCGCACCGCCTCGGGCGCGGTGCTCTTCGACTCGCGGGGCAAGGACGCCTGGAACATCCCCGACGCCGTGGCCGAGCAGGCCATCAACGGGCCGGAGATTCCGGACGTGGGCGATGGCTGGCGCTTCGTGGCCCTCTCGGATCCGGAGGAGGTCTACGCCCGGATGAACCAGATGCGCGCCGGCATCGCGGCGGCGGTGCTGGCCGTGGCGGGGCTGGCCGCCCTGGCCGCCCTGCTGCTGTCGCGCGGCATCACCGCCCCCATCACCCGGCTGAGCCAGGTGGTGCACCGCATCGTCCAGGAGGGAGACCTCACCCAGAAGCCCGACGTGCGCTCGGACGACGAGGTGGGCGAGCTGGCCCGCTCCTTCGTGCAGCTGGTGGACCACCTGCGCGAGACGACCGAGAGCCTGCAGCGCGGCACGCAGGTGCTCACCGACACCGTGGCCGAGCTGACGCGCGCCGCCGAGCAGGAGGAGAACAACCTCACCCGCCAGGCGGCGGCCCTGCAGCAGACGCAGGTGACGGCGCAGGAGATCAAACAGACGTCGGAGGTGGCGGCCGAGCGCGCCGCCGCGGTGCTGACGGTGGCCACGCGCGCCGATGAGCTGGGCCAGAGCGGCGCCCGCGCGCTGGCCGAGAGCATGGGGGGCTTCCAGGCGCTGCGCGACCAGGTGAACGAGATGTCCGAGCAGATCAGCGGGCTCAACGAGCGCGCCCAGCGCATCGGCGGCATCACCCAGACGGTGAAGGGGCTGGCGGACCGCTCCAACATGCTGGCGCTCAACGCGGCCATCGAGGCGGTGCGCTCCGGCGAGCACGGCAAGGGCTTTGGCATCGTGGCCAAGGAGATCCGCACCCTGGCCAACCAGTCCATCCACTCCACCGGCCAGGTGGGAGGGCTGCTCGAGGACATCACCCAGGCCATCCGCAAGACGGTGGAGCTGAGCGAGCAGGGCCAGGCGCGCATGGAGGCGGGCCTGGCGCAGGCGCGCACCAGCGGCGAGAGCATCCAGGCGCTCAGCGGCATCGTGCAGGACAACATGAACGCGGTGCGGCAGATCTCCGGCGCGGTGAGCCAGCAGAACGCGGGCATCAATGAAATCTTCGGCGCCCTGACGGACCTCTCCAGCCTGATGCACGACACCATGGTGGGACTGCAGGCCACCCAGCGCGTGACGCAGTCGTTGCGCGAGGTGGCCGAGCAGATGCAGCACGTAGCGCGCAGCTACCGGGTATAAAACCCGGTCCATGAGCCCTCCACCTCGCGCCATCATCCTGGACCTCGGCAACGTTCTCGTCTTCCACGACAATGCCCTGCTGTTCCGCAGGCTGGGGGCGAGGGCGGGGCTCCCGCCCGCGGAGGCCGAGCGCCGGTTGGCGGGCGCGGGCTGGACGGCGGCCAACCGGGGTCTCGTCGGCGCCGAGGGCATCCGGCGCGACGTGTGTGGCGCGCTGGGGGTGGACCTGCCGGCCGAGGAGTTCAACGCCCTGTGGAGCAGCCACTTCACCGTGCACGAGGCGGTGCTGCCGCGGGTGCGGGGGCTGGTGGGGCGGGTGAAGCTGGTGCTGCTGTCCAACACCAACGTGCTGCACATGGCCTGGCTGCGGCCGAGGCTGCCGGTGCTGGAGCGCTTCGATCACCTGGTGCTCAGCTGCGAGGTGGGCCTGGTGAAGCCCGAGCCCGCCATCTACCAGGAGGCCCTGAAGCACGCGGGCTGCGAGCCCCAGGAGGCCGCCTTCTTCGACGACATCCCCGAGTTCGTCCAGGCCGCGAGCGCGCTGGGCATCCGCGGCCACCTCTTCACCACCGCCCAGGCCTTCGACGCGCAGCTGAAGGCGCTGGGGCTGTAGCGGCTACTTCTTCTCGTAGCGCGCCACGGGCGGCTCGTGGCGCGCGGCCTCCGTCCAGGCCTTCATCGCCGGCAGGGCGAGCACCGCGTCCCTGTAGGCGGCGCCCACCGCGTCCAGCTCCACGTCATAGGTGACGAAGCGCGTGACGACGGGCGCGTAGAAGGCATCCGCGATGGAGAAGGCGCCGAAGAGGAACGGCCCGCCCTGGCCGAAGCGCGTGCGGCACTCCGTCCACAGCGAGGTGATGCGGGAGATGTCCTCGGCGACGCCGGGGGCGCGGCCCTCGCCGGGCCTGCGGGCGTGGAGGTTCATGGGCATGTGGTTGCGCAGGTGGGCGAAGCCCGAGTGCATCTCCGCGGTGACGGAGCGGGCCAGGGCGCGCGCGGCGCTGTCCTGGGGCCACAGCTTCGCCTGGGGGAACTGCTCGGCGAGGTACTCGCAGATGGCCAGCGAGTCCCAGATGACGAGGTCCCCGTGCAGCAGCGCCGGCACCCGGCCACTGGGCGAGTACTTCGCGATGCTCGCGGCGGTGTCCGCCTGGCCCAGCGGCACCACCACCTCGCGGAAGGGCTGCCCGGTGTGGGCGAGCGCGAGATAGGGCCGCAGCGACCAGGAGGAGTAGTTCTTCGAGGCGACGACGAGGGTGAGCTCTTTCATGGGGGCGCACCTTACAGCGCCCCCGCGCCGCGCGAGCTCAGCTCCCGGTCCGCAGCAGGTCGCGCAGGCGGGACATCCACGAGGCACGGCGCCGGCGCACGGGCGGATCGATGCGGTAGACGGGCACCGGCAGGCGGATGTTCTTCAGGTCTCCCCGGCCCAGACGCACCACGGGCGCCAGGACCTGGCTCTGCACCTGCTGCACCACCGGCTCACTGACGTAGAGGGAGCCGGGCCGGGCGAGCGACTCCAGGCGGGCGGCCACGTTGACGCCCTCGCCGAAGATGTCGCCATCCCGGTGCACCACCGAGCCCAGGTGGATGCCGATGCGCAGCTCCACCCGGCGCGTCTGCGGGACACATTCGTTGCGCGCGCACAGCGCCGACTGCAACTCCAGCGCGCAGGCCACCGCGGGCAGGGCCTCGTCGAACTCGACGAGGAAACCATCTTCCAACTGTTTGATCTCCCGGCCTCCATGACCGGTGAGCAGACCGCGTACCAGCCGGCCATGCTCCTGACGCAGCTCCTGGTTGAGCGCCTCGTCCCGCCGAGCCTCGGGGCTGAGCTCCACCATGTCCGTGAACATGATGGCCGCTACCTTCCTGGGTTCCGGTTGCGGCACTTCCGCCATCATCAACGCGTCTCCTTCTCCCCCCCGCCACGAAAGCGAATGTTACTTGAGAGACACTCACCTGGTCTGCCCGGGGGCAGCCAGACAGCCGCGCCTAATCCCACCTGTTGGCTCGGATGAACGTAAGTATTACTGACGCAGCGCACAACGCACGGGGAGAGCGAGAGTCCGGGAGCCGACACAGGGCGTCACGGGAGTGTCGCCCTGTTACTGTGGCGGGCGAGCCTGCACCCATGTCGGCACCCGAGGACCCACAGGATCCCCACGCTCCACTCTGGCCGCCGCTGCTGGCGACGGTGGGCGTGTTGTGGGTGGCCACGCACGTGCGGGAGCAGAAGCTGGTGCTCAGCGCGCTGGCCACGCTGGTGGCGCTGCCCACGCTGTGGCGGGTGCTGACGCGCCGGTGGGTGCGCGGGGACGTGCTGCGAGGGCTGGCCATGGGCTACCTCGCGTGCCACGTGCCGCTGCTGCTCGGCGCCTGCGCCACCCTGGACCGGCCCGAGTGCCGCATCCGCCTGTGCATGGAGGGCGTGCTCGCGGGAGTGCCGTACGTGCCCTGGGCGGGAGTGCTGGGCACGCTTCTGTACTGGGCGTGGGGCACCGTGGGTGCAGGCCGCCGCGCGCTGTGACGGCGGGTGGGGAGCCCGTGTCACGGAGGACCGTGCCCGGGTGGTGGGTTGCGGCCTGGAATGGCAGCGACCTAGCTTCAGCGCCCCTCGAACACCTTGGAGACAGCATGGACACCATCACCGGCAGCTGCTGCACGCTCGACCTCGACACGATGCAGAAGACGAAGGCGCACGTGGCGGCCAACCCGGAGGCGGGCAAGGGCCGCTTCGAGACGGTGACGGAGTGGCGGGACGGGGCGCAGGCGGTGACGAAGGCCCGCTCCTTCACGCTCGAGACGGACGAGCCCACGGCGCTGGGCGGAAAGGATCAGCACATCGATCCGATGGAGCTGCTGCTGGCCTCGCTGGGCACGTGCCTGACGATCGGCTGGGTGACGCAGGCGCGGATGAGGGGGCTGGACTACCGCAACCTGCGCATCAAGGTGAGCGCGCCGTTCGACCTGAGGGGCTACCTGAACCTGGACCCGAAGGTGCGCGCGGGCTTCTCCGAGCTGCAGTACACGGTGGAGGTGGACACGGACGCGGACGCCGCCACGCTGGAGGAGATCCGCAAGGCGGCGGAGAAGACGAGCCCGATGTTCGACAACATCCTCAACCCGACCGCCATCTCGGGCCGGGTGAGGAAGCTCAGCGGCTCGGTGGCGGCCTGAGCACCCTCTCCCTCTGGGAGAGGGTGGGGGCGAGGGTCTACCGCTGGTTCGCGCGCAGCTCCTTCACGAGCCGCCCGGCGCCGTAGATGTGCTCGAGGGCCCGCAGCAGGCCCTCGCCGTGCACGGCCACGGCGCGGTTGTTCTCCGGCACATAGGCATACTCGCCACCCAGCGAGTGCAGGTTGCCATCGAAGATGAGCCCCACCACGCGGCCCTCGCGGTCCACCATGGGCGAGCCCGAGTTGCCCCCGATGATGTCGTTCGTCGTGGCCATGTCGAAGGGCGTCTCGCCGGGCACCTGGCCGCGGGCCTTCATCCACGAGTCCGGCAGCCGGAAGGGCTCCTTGCCCGTGTGGCGCTCATACGCACCGGCGAACGTCGTCATCGGAGGCACCTGGCGCCCGCCCTCGTCCCAGCCCTTCACCGTGCCGTAGTTGAGGCGCAGGGTGAAGGTCGCGTCCGGGTAGCCCGTGGTGCCGTAGGCCGCCAGCCGGGCCTGCGCGAGCAACTCGCCATTCTTCTTCAGCACCGACTCCACCGTGTCCTCGTAGCGCTTGCGCACCTCGCGCGCCTGCGCGTCCACCCGGCGCGCCAGCACGATCATCGGCTCCTTCGAGGCCTCCACCGCCGCCTTGCCGCCGTCGAGCAGCCGCTTGCGCTCCTTCACGTCGAAGAGCTTCGTGCCCTTCACCAGCGCGCGCGCCAGCTCCTCCGGGGCCTCGCGGCCGAGCACCGTCTTCACGAACGCATCATCCGCGCCGAGCGTCTCGCGCAGCTTGTTGAAGCCGAAGGTGAGTGAAATCACCTCCAGCTCCGCGGGGATGGGGGCCTCGCGCAGCAGCCCCATGCGCAGGGCGGGGAGCTGTCCCTCCGTGTACTCGCGCAGCCGCTCCGGGTTGGGCTTGGGCAGCTCGTCCGCCGCGCGCACCAGCCGCTGGGCGATCTCGAAGAGCTCGGACGAGAAGCCATACCCGTCCTCCTTCAGCCGGTACTCGGCGATCATCGGCCGGTAGGTGTCCAGCGCGCGGGAGATGGCCGCCCAGGAGCCCGCGGTGGTGGCCTTGAGCTTCGGATCCGCCTCCACCTTCGCGCGGAGGTCCGCCTCGGTCTTGCGCTTGTCGGCGAGCAGCGAGGGCTCGGCCAGGGCCTGGTGCCGGCCGCGCAGGGCCTTCAGCGCGTTCTCCACCGAGCGCAACCGCGCCCGCGTGGTGCGGAAACGCTCCGGCGAGGTCGAGGCGTACTCGCGCAGCATGCCGCGCCGCTCGGCCAGGTACATCAGCGCGAACGGCAGCGCCACGTCGCGCTGGAACTCCAGCTCGGCCACGGTGAGCTGCCGCTGGGTGGCGCCGGGATGGCCGGAGACGAAGACCAGGTCCCCCTCCTTCGCGCCCACCTTCGCCCAGGGCAGGGAATTCTCCGTCTTCAGCGGCTGCCCGTTGGCGTCCCAGACGCGCAGGAAGGCCGCGTCGAAGCCGTAGCGCGGGAAGTTGAAGTTGTCCGCGTCCCCGCCGAAGGCGGCCATGGAGAACTCGGGCGCGAAGGCCAGCCGCACGTCCTGGAAGCGGCGGTACCGGTAGAGCTGGTACTTGCCCCCGTTGAAGAGCGTCACCACGTCACAGCGCACCTCGGGCCCGGTGGCGCACTCGCTCTCGATGGTGGACATCTCCGCCTTGAGCGCGGTGTTGAAGGCCGCGCCGCTCAGGCCCTTCGTGGCGCCCTGGAGGCGCGCGGTCACGTCCGTCATCGCCACGAGCTGGTTGGCCTCCACCTTGGGGCAGCGCAGCTCGTCCTTCAGCTCCTTCGCATAGAAGCCCGTGGCCAGGTAGTCGCGCTGGGGCGAGGACAGGTCCTGCACACAGGAGCGGATGCAGTGGTGGTTGGTCATCACCAGCCCGTCCGGGGACACGAAGCTCGCCGAGCACCCCCCGGCCAGGCGCACGGAGGACAGCCGCAGGGAGTCCAGCCATTCCTGCGAGGGCTCGAAACCATGGGCGGCCTTCACGGCGGCCCGGGGGAAGGCGTCATAGGTCCACATCCCCTCCTCCGCGGCGGCGGGGAGGGCGAAGAGCAGGCCAAGGGCGAGCAGTCGTTGCACGGGCGAGTGGTCCTTCCTGGGGAGGGAGAAGGGCCGGGTTGTGGCCCGGGGAGTGGCGCGCCGTCAACCCGGGCGGACGGAGGATGCACGTCGGACTTGAGTTGGAGGCGGGGACTGCGGAAGGTTGGGGACAATGGCGACGAAGCACCACATCTACCTGGTCCCCGGCTTCTTCGGCTTCGCCAACCTGGGAGAGCTGCTCTACTTCGGGCACGTGCGCGACTACTTCGTGGCGGAGATGGCGCGCCGCGGCGTGGACGTCGAGGTGGTGCAGGTGCTCTCGCACCCCACCGGCTCCATCCGCACGCGCGCCGCGGACCTCTACAAGGCCATCGAGGCGAGCGCGAAGAACGACGATGGCCCCATCCACCTCATCGGCCACTCCACCGGAGGGCTGGACTCGCGGCTGTTCGTCAGCCCGGGCGCGATGCTGGGCGATGACATCGACGTGGAGCCCTTCGCCCGCCGGGTGCGTACGGTGGTGACGGTGTCCACCCCGCACTCGGGCACCCCGCTGGCGTCCTTCTTCCTGGGGCTCTTCGGACAGAAGCTGCTGCAACTGCTGTCGCTCTTCACCGTGTACGTGCTGCGCTTCGGCCGGCTGCCGCTGACCGTGGCCTTCCGCCTGGGCAGCCTGCTGACGCGCTGGGACGAGCAGCTCGGCTTCCGCCCCACCATCCTGGACCAGCTCTTCGAGCAGCTGCTGGGCGACTTCTCCATCGAGCGCCGCGAGGAGCTCGTGCGCTTCCTGGGCGACGTGACCAACGACGCCTCGCTCGTCCCCCAGCTCACCCCCGAGGGCATCGACCTCTTCAACGCGAGCACGCTGGACCGGCCCGGGGTGCGCTACGGCTCGGTCATCACCCAGGCGCGGCCGCCGTCGCTGCGCGCGCGGGTGAGCGCGGGGTTGGACCCGTACGCCCAGATGACACACACCGTGTACGGCTTCCTCTACGGACGCACCCAGCGCATGCCCCTCACGGCGATTCCCCTGCACACCCCGGCGCAGACGGCGGCGCTGGTGGAGGCCTACGGCGCCATGCCCGGCCCGCAGGCCTGTGACGGCATCGTCCCCACGCGCTCGCAGGTGTACGGGCGGGTGCTGACGGCCGTGCGCGCGGACCACCTGGATGCGATCGGCCACTTCGACCAGCCCTCGCACCGGCCGCCCCACGTGGACTGGCTCATCTCGGGCTCCGGCTTCCGCCGGCTCCAGTTCGAGCGCCTGTGGAACACCGTGGTGGATTTCGTCCTGTTGGAGACCTGATACACAGCGGGCCTGGCCGTCGACCTGGAGCCCACCATGTGCACCCATGCGCAAGCGCACCGGCGCCGGGCGCATCGACGTGGTGGCCTTCAGCCAGGGCACGCTGTCCTCGCGCTACTGGATTCAGGAGCTGGGGGGCCAGCCGCGCGTGCGCCGCTTCGTGTCCATCTCCGGGCCGCACCACGGCACGCGGGCGGCGTACCTGAAGGCGGATCCGGCCCTGGTGCAGATGCGCCCGGACAGCGCCTTCCTGCGCGAGCTGAACCGCCGCGAGAAGCCCTTCGGAGACACCGAGGTCTTCTCCTTCTGGACGCCGCTGGACAGCACCGTCATCCCGGCCGACAGCGCGCGCCTGCCCGGTGCCACCGAGCGCACCTTCTTCGTGCCCGCGCACCCGTTCATGCTGAGCGCCCCCGCCGCCATCTCCGCGACGGTGGAGGTGCTGGCCCAGGCTCCGCGGCAGTAGCCCACTCTGGAATCAGGTGCTGGCCGCCGCCAGGACCTTGCCCACCCACTCGTGGGCGTCCTCGCAGCCTTCCATCAGGAAGTCGAAATGCCCGGCGCGCAACAGCCTCACCAGGGGCTCGTCCCGGGCAACGAGATCCGGCACCTCCCAGGGAAAGTTGATGCGCGGTCCATCCTTGGACCAGAGCTCCCGCATGGAGCCTGGGGCCGGTGGGCCGAATTCGGCTTCGAGCCTGGCATTGAATCCGGCATCCTCGCGGATGAGCTCCACCTGACGCTCCAGGGAGTGCGAGTAGGTGTCGAAGAACCGGTCGATACTCGATGCGATGGGGAGCGCATACAGGTCCTCATAGGTATCGACCCAGACGACTGGCTGTATCCCCTGCTCATCCGCCAGGCTGGGGACGGTTGCGAAATAGTAGGCAAGCGCCTGCTCCTTCGCGAAGACGAGCAGGCTCCGGAAGGGGTCGGACCCATCCCGTCGCCACTCCTCATTCACGGTGACAAGCCCCCCTCCCTCTTTGGTTTCGAGCGGAAGCAGGAAGAAGCCGTCCAACACACCAAGGGTTCCCACTCGGGAATGGACGGCTGAAAGGAGAGGATCGCAAGGGAGTCCCGCGACGGGCTCTCCTGCTCTTGGCGCAATGGAAACTGGCGGCTGCTGATGAAGCTCGATTCCATGCTTCTGGCACACCTGCAGCATCCGCTCGAAACCAGAAAGCAAACTTGCAGACGGCATCGCCTCACCCCTTTGCGAGCAGCAACTCAACATCCCGGAGAGCCTTCTCCGTAGCCGTATCCAGTGCCGACGCGGAACGTGAGTCGTCAAGCACGTCATACCAACGTGCGATGCGAGAGGAGCGTCAGCGTCCCCGCGTGCGCCCAGAAGCGCACCTCGACTCGCGCGCCCACTTCGTCCACGCCACGAACGAGTCCCCACACCTGCCCCAGCGCGCATTCCGCCTCCGCACGCCGGGCCTCGGACAGCTCCGTCTGCGCCCTGTGCGGCTCGCGGAGCAACACCCCTGCTGGAGAGCCCTCGGGACCCCATGCCGTCGAGAGCGACCACGCACTTGAAGCCCTGGGCCCCACCGCACACGCCTGCAGCAACACGGCCAGACTCCACAGCACACCGCGCGTGATGACCTTCCAGTCCATGGGCTCCTCCCGGACACAGCGGGAAAGGGAGGATACAGGCAGGCAGGAGGCTCGTACGCCCGGTCCCCCTCCACGTCCGCCTGCCCTCCGGACGTGCGTGGCCGGGTTGGCGTGCGCCCCCGCCGTCCCCACCGTCTGTGGAAACCGTCGGCTTTCCGGCCGGGCGGAACCACGACGAGGGATGACGCATGACCACGAAGTTCCCCAGCCACATCAATCTCCCACGCGAGTCCCGCGCGGAGCTCATCGAGCTGCTCAACGTCCTCCTGGCCACGGCCATCGACCTGCACTGGCAGGTGAAGCAGGCCCACTGGAACATCCGGGGCAAGGACTTCATCAGCCGCCATGAGCTCTTCGACGACGTGGCCGACCACGTGCGCAAACAGGCGGACGAGTTCGCCGAGCGCGCGGGCGCTCTCGGAGGCTATGCCCAGGGCACCATCCGCCTGGCCGTCAAGAACAGTGAGCTGGAGGAGTACGACCTGAGCGCGGTGAACGGCGACGACCACGTGCGCGTGCTCGTGGACCGCATCACCCTCTACGCCTCCACCCTCCGCGCCAGCATCCAGCGCGCGGGCGATCTCAACGACCCGGTCACCGAGGATCTGCTCACCCAGACGCTCGGCAAGGTGGAGCAGGACCTCTGGTTCCTCGAGAGCCACCTGTACGGCTCGGCCGCCTCGGGCCGCGACGAGGTCGCTCCCTCCACCATCATCGAGGAGCGCACCACCTCGCCCAATGCCTGAGCCTGAACCAGGGCTCGCGCGTCAGGGTGCGCGCGGGCCCCCCGGCGCATTATAGAGGGCGCTCATTTCGGGAGGGCCATACCAGATGACGCCGGGAAACATGCAAGGGAAGGTCTGCCTCATCACCGGAGCCACCTCGGGCATCGGGCTGGAGTCGGCCCGGGCGCTCGCGCGCGCGGGAGCCACCGTGGTGCTGTCGGGACGTGACAAGGGCCGGGGCGAGGCCGCGCTCGCCGAGGTGCGCCGCACCGTGCCCGACGCGAAGCTGGACCTGATGCTCGCCGAGCTCACCTCGCTGGCCTCCGTGCACCAGCTGGCCCGGGACTTCCAGGCCCGGTACCCGCGGCTGGACGTGCTGCTCAACAACGCCGGCCTCGTGCTCGACCGGCGCAAGGTGACGCCCGATGGCTTCGAGGCCACCTTCGCCACCAACCACCTCGCCCACTTCCTGCTCACGAATCTGCTGATGGACCTGCTCACGAAGAGCGGCCCCTCGCGCGTGGTGAACGTCTCCTCCGAGGGGCACCGCATGGGCTCGCTCGGCTTCCTCGATGACCTGCAGGCCGAGCGCGGCGGTTACAGCGGCATCAAGGTCTATGGCAACTCGAAGCTGGCCAACATCCTCTTCTCCCGGGGCCTGGCCAGGCGGCTGCAGGGCACGAAGGTGACGGTCAACAGCCTGCACCCGGGCGTGGTGCGCACCGGCTTCGGCCTCAACTCCGAGGGCTTCTTCAAGCACCTGGTGAAGCTGGCCGCGCCCTTCATGCTCTCGGCCGAGGGCGGCGCCCGCACCTCGGTGTACCTGGCCGCCTCGCCCGAGGTGGAGGGCGTGAGCGCGAAGTACTTCATCAAGAGCAAGGTGGCCCGCGAGTCCAAGGCCGCGCGGAGCGACGAGGGCGCCGAGACACTGTGGCGCAAGAGCGCCGAACTGACGGGGGTGGGACGATGATCGATCTCTACACGTTCACGACGCCCAACGGGCGCAAGGCGTCCATCGCGCTGGAGGAGCTGGGGCTGCCCTACGAGGTCCACGTGGTGGACATCACGAAGGGCGATCAGTTCAAGCCCGACTTCCTCGCCATCAATCCCAACAACAAGATTCCGGCCATCGTGGACCCCCAGGGGCCGGGCGGAAAGCCGCTGTCCGTCTTCGAGTCCGGCGCCATCCTGCTCTACCTGGCGGAGAAGACGGGGAAGCTGCTGCCGGCGGACCCGCGCGCGCGCTCCGAGGCGGTGCAGTGGCTGATGTTCCAGATGAGCGCCGTGGGGCCCATGCTGGGGCAGCTCGGCCACTTCAAGCGCTTCGCCCCGGAGAAGATTCCGTACGCCATCGAGCGCTACACGAAGGAGTCCGAGCGCATCCTGGGCGTGCTGGACAAGCACCTGGCGCAGCACGAGTTCCTCGCGCCCGAGTACTCGGTGGCGGATATCGCCACGTACCCGTGGCTGGCCGGCGCGACACAGTTCTACCCGGAGCTGCTGCCCGCGGTGCCCAACGTGCGGCGCTGGATGGACACCGTGGCCGCCCGCCCGGCCGTGCAGCGCGGCATGAAGGTGCCGGAGCTCGAGTAGCCGCCCAGGTGCCTGGCTTGAGGGGCACCATGAGTGAACCCGCCACGCCCTGAGCGCGGGCCTCGAAAGTCGTCGAGGTGAAACTCGCCCCCGGGGGCTCTTGTCCCCGGGAGCAGTCCGTCCGAGCCTCGGCACCATGACCACGGACCTCACCCGCATTCCGCTGCGCGGCAAGGACGGCTCCTTCCACGTCGTCGTCGAGTCGCCCCAGGGCGCCACGGTGAAGCTGAAGTACGAGCCGAAGCTCGGGGCCTTCACCGTCTCCAAACCGCTGGTGCACGGGCTGCGCTACCCCTTCGACTGGGGCTTCATCCCCAGCACCGAGGCCCCCGACGGAGACCCGCTCGACGCACTGGTGTATTGGGATCAATCCACCTACCCCGGCGTGGTGCTCCCCTGCCGCGCGCTCGGCGTGCTGAAGGTGGACCAGAAGAAGAAGCGGGGCGGTGGCCGGGAGCGCAATGACCGGTTGCTCGTCGTTCCCATCATCGCGGCACGCGCGGAGAACCTGAGCTCCATCCAGGAGCTGTCGCGCCGGGAGCGCCAGGAGCTGGAGCACTTCTTCACCGCCGCCGTCGCCTTCGCGGACAAGGACGTGCGCATCCTCGGCTGGGAAGGCGCGGAGGCCGCCGGGAAGATGGTCGGCAAGGCCGCCAGCGTGTACGAGATGAAGGCCCGGCGTTAGGAAGCGTGGAGTCATGCCTCACCCCACTCCCATCCGCGGGCTCGGCCCGGACAGCCGCCTGGAGGAGGCCGCCCGCCGCCTCGTCTCCAGCCGCCTGGCCGACGTGCGCCACGAGCAGGACACGCTCGACGGGCAGCTCACCGAGGACGCTATCCATGACATGCGCGTGGCCACCCGCCGCCTGCGCGCCGCGCTGAAGGTGTTCCGCCACCTGGGCGGACTGGCGCCGCTGGAGCGCGAGGTGAAGAAGCTCCAGGACGCCCTGGGCGAGGTGCGCGACATCCACGTGCAGGGAGCCTGGCTGAAACAGGCGGCCCGGAAGGAGAAGCCGGCGAAGCGGGCCGGCTTCGAGGCCCTGCGCACGAGCGTGGAGTCCCAGCTCGGTGCGAAGGAGCAGCAACTGCGGCGCGTGCTGAAGCGCTGGGACGCGCGGACGGTGCCCGCGCTCCTGGACGAGGCGGCGCGGTTGGAGGGACCCGGCCGGTATGGAGGCCAGCGTGTCCGCCGTCAGCTCCGCCGCCGCCTGCGGGAGGTGCAGCGGCTCATGGAGGACTACGCGGCCGCACCGGACGCCCCCACGGCCCATGAGCTGCGCAAGGAGGTGAAGAAGCTGCGCTACGAGGCGGAGCTCTTCCGCCCCGCCATGCGCCGGAGGATGGAGGCACTGCTGGAGGCGCTGGTTCCCCTCCAGGAGCTGCTGGGCGAGCTGCACGACTCGGATGTGCGGTTGGGGCTGCTCGAGGGTTTCGCCGCGAAGGGCACCGCCGCCGAGCGCACCGCCGCGCGCCAGTTGCAGGAGCGCGTCCGTGAGGAGCGGGCCGAGCGCGCCGCCCGGACGGCCCGTGAGCTGCAACGCTGGCACGCCGAGCGCCTGACGCGCGGCCTGCGCCAGTTGTTGGATTGAAGGGGCCCTGCACTCGGGACTACCCATGCGCACCGTTTGCGCGTAGAGGAGGCGCCCCCATGGCCGCCTGCGGACTCGACTTCGGAACCAGCAACACCGCCATCGCCCTCCCGGACGGGACGGTGCTCCCCATCTCGCCCGGTTACAGCGACCCCCGCCTCTACCGCTCCGTCATCTTCTTCCCCGAGGACGAGCGCGAGGTGTACACGGGCGCCCCGGCCATCGCCCGCTACCTCGATGACCACACGGGCCGCTTCATCCAGTCCGTGAAGTCCTTCCTGCACAGCGCCTCCTTCCGCGCCACGCAGATCCGCGGCCGCACCTGGCTCATCGAGGACCTCGTCGCCCTGCTGCTGCGCCGCGTCCGCGAGGCCGCCGCTCCCCACACCGGCGGCGCCCCCGAGTCCGTGGTGCTCGGCCGCCCCGCCCTCTTCTCCCCGGACCCCGAGGCGGATGCGCTCGCCGAGCAGCGTCTGCGCAAGGCCGCGGAGATCGCCGGCTTCACCCACATCCAGTTCCTCATCGAGCCCATCGCCGCCGCGCTCTCCTACGAGGCCCAGCTCACCCGCGACGAGCTGGTGCTGGTGGCCGACTTCGGCGCCGGCACCACGGACCTCACGCTCATGCGGCTGGGGCCCTCGCGCCGCGGCAACCCGGACCGGCGCGCGGACGTGGTGGGCTCCACCGGCGTGCGCATCGGCGGTGACCGCTTCGACGCCGAAATCATGCGCTACAAGCTGCTGCCCCGCTTCGGCGCCGGCTCCACCTACAAGGTGCGGGGCTTCAGCGACAAGCGGCTGGCGGTGCCCCAGCACGTCATGTCCAAGCTGCTCTCCTGGCACGAGATGTCCTTCATCCGTGAGAAGTCCACCCAGGAGCTGCTGGAGCTGATGCTCGAGTCCAGTGACAAGCCCGCCGAGGCCGAGGCCCTGTACGACCTCGTCATGGACAACCTCGGCTACCGGCTCTTCCGCGCCATCGAGGCCGTGAAAGTGCAGCTCTCCTCGCGGGAGGAGGCCACGCTCGACTTCGAGGAGGCCCGCATCCACCTGCACGAGCCCATCACCCGCGCCGAGTTCGAGGCCGCCTCCGAGCCCCTGCTCACCGAGCTGCGCCAGGTGACCGAGGGGCTGCTGGAGCGCTGCGCGGGCGCCGGCGAGGTGGACGCCGTCTTCCTCACCGGAGGCTCCTCGCAGATTCCCGCCGTGCGCCGGCTCTACAGCGAGCGCTTCGGCGAGGAGCGGGTGAAGACGAAGGACGCCTTCACCTCCGTGGCCGAGGGCCTGGGGCGGGCCGCGGCGTCCGCCTGAGCCCGCCGCGCCTCAGTGGCGCTGCACCCAGTCGAGGAGGGGCGTCCACACCGCGCTCTGCGCATCGCCGGCCAGGAAGAGGTCCGCGTGGCCGTAGTCCACGGCGCGGTACGTGCCCGGCAAGCGCTGCACCACATGGGCCGAGACGTCCGTGCTCCCCAGCAGGGAGAGGCTGTGCAGGCCGTAGCCGCCCACGCCTCCCGCGGCGCCCACGTACAGCACCGGCACCCGCACCTGCGCCAGGTTGTCGTCATACGGGACGTCCGGCGCACCGCACCACATGGCCAGGGTGTCCACCTGCTCGCCGATGCTCTGGTAGGGCGAGGCCTGCAGCAGGGTATCGAAGAAGAAGCGCTCGTCCGTCCAGGAGAGACCGGTGGGCAGGCCCTCCGCGCTGAACTGGCCGCCCGTCCAGTGGTAGGCCGGGATGACGGGCGGGGTCTGGAAGGCGTGGGTCGCCGCGCCGAAGAGGAGCGCCACCTCCCGGTTCGTGCTCCCCGCCAGAAGGCTCGAGGGCGCCGTGGGCTGGCTGATGGCGAGCCCCGCGAGTCCCTGCAGCGTCAGCCCCAGCATGCCGCCCTCGTACTGCCCCGAGGCCTGGGCCTGCGCGAGCGCCGCATGCGTCTGACACGCCGCCTGGCGCTCCTGCGTGGCACCGGGCGCGAACGCGTAGGCCATGTCCACGGGGATGAAGCCGCTCACGTGGCGATTGTCCGGCGGCTGCTGCGTCTCTTCATTCAGGTAGGCGTAGGAGACGGTGGCCCCCCGGCTCCAGCCCAACAGCGCTATCCGCCCCGAGCCGGCGCCCGTGTACGCACGCCACCCGCGCGCCAGGTACAGGCCCTTCCCCACGTCCCGGGCGTGCAGGCCCAGGTTCCAGTCCTTCATGAAGGAGAAGTCCGTCGTCCCGGCCGGCACGTTCACCCAGCGCAGGTCGATGCCCCACACATCCACGCCCTTGCGCGCCAGGAAGACGGCGATGGACTGACTCGCCGGCACCGCCGCGCTCCCCGCACTGGAGAGGAACGCGCCCCGGAACCCCAGGGCATCTCCATGCACCAGGAAGATCGACTTCTGCGTGCGCACCGGCGCCCACGGGCCCAGCTCGCGCACCACCCGGTGCAGGGTGATGGTGTCGTAGCTCCCAGGACCCACCCGCACGCGGTAGCTGTACTCGTAGAGGTCGTCCACCAGCTGCCGGCGCTCGGCATTGCCCAGCGTGCAGGGCTCGTCGGACGCGACCTCTCCACACTGCTCGTCGAGGCGAGCCGCGTCCCAGCGAGCCTCCCGGCGCTCCCACCTGTCGTCCTCGGCGCGAGCCTGCTGCGCGAAACCCAGCGCGCCCATGCAGAGCCACGCGGCCATCCTGCTCGAAATCCTCATACGGCGTTCCTTCCTCATGGAGCCCCCCCTATACAGGAAAACTGGTCATCCCAGTCAACCCTGACAACCCCAATCCCTGTCTTTCTTCAGCGGGATGTGAGGTCTTCTTGGAGGGCTCCGAGGAAAGACAGCTCAGCGCGTGCCGGAGAGCGCCGCGGCCTCGACGACGAGGTCCGCGTAACGGTTGCGAGGATCCGCGGGCAGGGTGCCATCGCGGGAGTAGAAGGTGAACTCGTCCCACTCATCCGGCCGCGAGTCATTCGCGAACATCCACGGGCCGCTGGCGCCCGCGCCGATGCGCCACGCACAGCGGAACCAACCGCGGTACATGGCCCGCCGCTCATCCAGCGAGAATCCCTCGGCGTTGCGCAGGGCGAACTCGCCGATGAACAGGGGTTTGCCCACCTCCCGGGCGATGGCGGCGTGCTCGGAGAACCAGTGCGCCCCGGCGCGGGCCGTGTCGTCCCGCTTCACCCCGTAGAGCTCCGGGTAGAAGTGCACGCTGGCGAAGTCGATGAAGGGCGAGGCCGTGTTGCGGCGGAAGCTGCTGCCTCCCTCGAAGAAGGGAGAGGACGCCGCGCCCCGCCAGAAGCGCTCGTCATAGCCCGCCAGCGAGGTGTCGAATCCCTCCTCCCCCGTGCCCACCAGGTGCCCGGGCGCGTACGCCTTCACCACCGCGGCCACCTCGTCCACCCAGGCGCGCATGGCCGCGCCCTCCGGATCCAATCCCTTGCCCCGGGGCTCGTTGAGCAACTCCCAGGCCAGCACGGCCGGGTGTTCCCCATAGCGCAGCCCGTCAAAGGTGTTCTCGCGCGAGAGCAGCCGGGCCACGTGCGCCTTGTAGTGGTCGATGACCGCACGCTCGGTGAAGAAGCGCGGATCTCCCTCCACCGGCGAGGGCAGCCCCGCCCACTCCACATAGCGCCGGGCTCCTCCATAGGCATCCCAGTAGTTGCCCAGTGGCAGGACGAGCTTCACGCCGTACGCGGCGGCGCGGGTGAGCACCAGGTCCAACCCGCGCAGGGAGACCTCGTCGTACTGCAGCGGTGCGAGTTGGATGGCGGAGTCGCCCCGCTTGTCGGCCGCGTCGTTGTAGCCGATGGTGCGCACGGCGTGGGCTCCGAGCGCCGACACCTTGGCGAACGTCTCCTCCACGGCGGGGGACTCGGTGCGGCCCCGCCGCAGGTCCCTCGCGGCCTCCTCCTGGAGGTAGTAGGCATTGAGCACCACCGCCGCGGAGGGCGCCGCGCCCAGGCGCATCGCGGGCGCCTCGGGGCAGTCCGAGGCCTCGTCCTGGAGCAACTCCAGGGAGTCCTCGCCACACCCCACCGCCGTGAGCAGCACTACCCACAAGACAGGAGCACGCATGCGCGACTCGCGGCGGAAGGGCACCATGCCCGAGCCACCGGAGCCTCACCTCCAGGCTACCGCGCACTCTGACACGGTGCCGCACTCCCGTGCCTGTCTTGTTGGCCCGTGCACGTCTTCATCGTCCCACAGACTCCGGGCTCACAGACCGAGCGCCTGACGCACCTCGGCCACCTGACGCGAGGCCCAATGGCGGCGGTGGTTCTCCAGGGTGGTGAAGCTGCGCGGCTCCATCCGGTCGATGTAGAGCATGCCATCCAGGTGGTCGATTTCATGCTGGAGGATGCGGGCATACCAGCCCCGCGCCTGGAGGGTGATGGGCTCGCCGTTCTCGTTGAAGGCCTCCACGCGCACGGCGCGGGCCCGCCGCACCAGCGCGGAGAAACCGCTGACGCTCAAGCAGCCCTCGAAGAACTCCACCGGCTCCGGGTCCTCCACGGTGAGGCGCGGGTTGATGATGACGTGGAAGTCCACCGGCTCGCGCTCCCGCGCGGCCAGCTCCTCGGGCGAGAGGGCCGCCTGGTACTCGGCCCGGTCCTCGATGACCGCGAGCCGCACGTCCACCCCCACCTGCGGCGCGGCCAGCCCCACTCCGGGCGCATCCCGCATCGTCTCTCGCATGAGGGAGATGAGCTGCCGCACCGCGGGGCTCGTCATCTCCTCGGGGGTGAGGTCTCTCGCGCGCCGGCGCAGCACCGGCTCTCCAGCCTGGACGATCTTCAGCATCATGGCCCACGAGGATACGCGGAGTGGCGCGCGCGCGGGCACTCCCGGCGAGCCTCGTGCCCGCTCGTGGACCTCGTGGGCTACACGCTGGAGGAGCCGCCCGGAGCCCATGGGGAGGGGCACGCGCCTCGTCTTCACGCAGGTGGGGGTACCGGCGGACAGCCACGGCTGGCTGGACGAGGACTGGCGCGGCACGTACTGGGGTCCCCTGGCGCGCTACCTGGCGATGCGGCGCCGGGGTTGAGCGCCGGGCGGCACGGCCCTACCTGTTGCCCACGGCGGTGGCCACGGCCGTAAGCGTGCGGAGCGCGGCGGGGGAGAGCGTGCGCACGAGGGAGGCGAGACGGCGCAGCTCGGGCGGGGCCTCTGGAACCGGGAGGGCGGCGAGGGCCTCGCGCTCGGAGGGATCGAGCCCCAGGAGCACATCCGAGGAGACGTTCAGGGTGGCGCACAGGCGGCAGAGCGTGGGGACGCTGGGAAGCATCTGCCCGCGCTCGATGCGGCCATAGACGGCGGGGGCGATTCCCACCCGGTTGGCGACCTCGGCCTGCGTGAGCCCGGATTGCTCCCGGGCGACCAGGACCGCACCGCCCAGCATCCGCTTCAATTTGCCGATGTCGTCCATGCGGGAGGATACTACCTCAAAAAACGGCCCGCGGGGAGTAACTTCCCAGGTTGATGCGCGTCACTCGAGCGGTGCCTTGCACACCCAGAGGTGATCGGCCGGAAATTGGGAGCAGCGCTGGTGCGGGCCACAGACCTCTCCCGCATCCGGGCCACACGTCCGCCGGCAGCCCCCCAGGAAACACACCAGGCCCTCGGGACAGGACTGCGTCTCGTCACAGGGCTTCAGGCATTCCATGGTGGCGCGCCACACTTCTCTTCCCGGCGTGTAATTCATGACGCATCGCAACCCGTCCGGGCAGGGATGCTGCTGGCAGTTGTCGCCATGGACGATCATGCATCTGGCTGCACCGGTCCTCGCCCCCACACACTCCTGGCCCGCGGGACAATCACCTCCCCTGCAGAACGGCTGGCAGGAAGGCGCATCCAGTCCAGCCCGGCAGACGAAGCCAGCGGGACAGCTCGAGGGCTCCTCCAACAGGCAGGGTCTGCCGCAATGACCACCCCCACAGAGCAACCCGGGTGCACAGGCCTCCTCCGGCTCGGCCGCGCTGTCGAAGCAGGGCTGCCCCTCTTTTTGAGAGCCAATCAGGACACACTGGCGTATCAGGGCGGCATCTCCTGGTACCTGCCGGGTCCGGCAGGTGAAGCCCTGCTTGCATTGCCGGTCCGTCTGACAATCGCTGTCGATACAAATCCGGTTTTCACCAGAGAAGAAATCCGCGCAGGCCAATGGAGGATCGCAATCCTTCGGCTCCTCGCAGGAACGCCCATACGTCAGGAGCGTGCGCCTCTCGTCCAGAGCAAGGATGGGAACGATCTTCGCGCCCTGGGGAGTGGCGGCCTGCCGCTGATACTCCAGAAGCCTGGCTCCGCAGTGATCGAACATGAACGGCAATGGCAGGAGCAGGCCAACGATGGCGCCAAGGACCGTGCGCCACTTCATCGGCACTCCCAGTGGCACTGCTTCGAATCCGCCGAACCATCACAGACCAGCTCCGCGGACTTGCCTTCGGGGCATCGCGGCGCCAGTTCCTTCTCCTGACGCCTCTGCTCCCTCCGCTCCCGCATCTGCTCCTGGATGTCCTCGCGCATCGCGTCGTCGAGGTACCCGCCCTTGCCGTAGATCTCCGGACACCCCGTCCCCAAGAACCCCGTCAGCAGCGCGATACCCAGCACGAACGGCCAACGCATGAAGCGCCCTCCTCGGTGGTGGGATGATACCCGGAAACGGACTCCGTGCCCGCGGCATCACCCATCAGGTCATGCGGTGGCACCCTACCAGAGCACGGCCTTCGCGCCACGGAGCCGACACCCCCTGTGTCTTTACCCTGCCCTCCATCTCGCCGATCATGCGGCCGCGTCCCGCAGCACCGTCTGGAGGTTCCCGTGGCGATCCCCACCGATGAGGCCTGGCAGCTGAGCCGGCAGTACAAGGAGAACGCCGCCGCCCACATCCTCCAGGGCCGGCCCGAGGAGGCCCTCGCCGGCTACCGCAAGGCCGTGGAGCTCAACCCCCACGACACCGCCGCCCGCCTCAAGGTGGCCGAGCTCCTCGCCCAGCTCGGGCACCGCCCGGAGGCCGTCCGCGAGTTCCACTCCCTCGCCATCCGCTACGCCGCCGAGGGCAACACCCTCCACGCCATCGCCGCCTGCAAGCTCATCCTCGCCATCGAGCCCCAGCACGCGGAGACCCAGGAGAACCTCGCCAGTCTCATCGCCATGCGGAGCGCCGAGGAGCGCCAGCCCCCCAGCGAACCCGAGCCGCCCGGTACGCCCCTGTTCTCCAAGCTCCCCCGCGACGTATTGCTCGCGCTGCTCGAGCTGCTCGAGATGCGCCGCGTGAACGGAGGCGAGCACATCCTCACCGAGGGCGAGCGCGGCCACTCCATGTTCATCCTCGTGCAGGGCACGGTGCGCGTGGTGCACGCCCCCGAGAACGCTCCGCCCCGCACGCTCGCCGAGCTGACCGAGGGCTCCTTCTTCGGCGAGATGGGCCTCATCTCGGACGCGCCCCGCACCGCCAGCGTCATCGCCACCCACGACTGCACCCTGCTGGAGGTGACGCGCGACATGCTCGCGCAGCTCGGTGCCCGCTTCCCCACCTTCGAGCGGGTGGTGCAGCAGTTCTACAAGGACCAGCTGCTGGACAACCTGCTCGAGTCCAACCCCGTCTTCCAGCCGCTCTCCGAGCAGCAGAAGCGCGCCATCGCCCAGCGCTTCCAGACGCGCACCGTGGAGCCGGGCACCGTGCTGCTCCAGCAGGGCCAGCGCAGCCAGGCGCTCCACCTGCTGCTGCGCGGACGCTGCTCCGTGGTGCACCAGGAGCCCGACGGCGGCGAGCGTCCCTACCCCGACATGACCGAGGGCGCCCTCTTCGGGGAGATCTCCCTGCTGCTCGACCTGCGCATCACCGCCACCGTGCGCGCCGCCACGGCGTGCCTGCTGCTGGTGTTGGATCAGGAGACCGTCAAGGAGCGGGTGCTCACCCACCCCGAGGTCCGCCGCGCGCTCACCCACCTCAGCCGCGAGCGCCTGGACCGGACCGCGGCCCTGCTCGCCGAGGGCGCCGAGGTCCGGGGCTCCTTCCTCATCTGAGCGCCGCTAGCGCTCGTAGATGGGGTTCTCCGACAGCCACGCGTCGAAGAGCGCGTCCGCGAAGGCCTTGCCGGGAATCACCGCGCCCTGGCTGCCCTCACCGGAGATCTGCAAGCCCTTGTCCGGCAGATAGGTGATGAGCAGCGTGTCGCCCTTGCGCACGCCCTTGAGCGATTGGACGAGCATCTCCGAGTGGCGCCTCATCTCCGGGGAGCGCAGCGCCCGGCTGTTGGAGAGGAACGCGCGGAAGGCATCCGCCAGCTGCTCGCGCTTGATGCTCCGCCGGAAGTGGAGCTGCAACTGCTTGGGTCCCTGGAAGGCGATGGCCTGTTGGGTGGAGTCCGGCTTCTGCTCCAGGTACAGGCCCCAGACGTAGATCTCGAAGAAGAGCTTCTTCTTGAGCTCCATGTGCTCCAACAGGAGCTGCTTGCCCTGGAGCGAGATGGCATCCGGCATCCGGACTCCCGCCATCACCTTGGCCTGGGCCGTTCCCGCCATGAGGGTCATGGCCAGCACCAGCCACCGCACACCCCGCCAACGCCTCCCCGCCGATACCGTCATGTTCTCTCGCTTGGGCTCCATGTCGTCGAAGGTGTTCATGCCCTGGAGGGTCGGCCAGCCTGCTTATTCCTGGATTGAAAGCGAGCGCCTGCCTGCCCGCCATCCTTCCCGTCTGTCAACCCTCCGGCTTGTCCGAGCCGCGTGGGCAGGTCCGGGCCGCCTGCCCACCTTCACCGCATGAATCCGTTCGATGAAGACAGACATGGCGAGCAGGAATTCCGTCCAGAGCTCATCGAAGGAGTGCGCACCGCGGCCATCCCCCTGAAGGACGACGACTCGGACTTCGACGCGCTCCTGGAGGGCATCGGTGACGCGCGCTTCGTGTTGCTGGGCGAGGCCACCCACGGCACCCACGAGTTCTACAGGGCCCGCGCCGCGCTCACCCGCCGGCTCATCGTCGAGCGGGGCTTCAGCGCGGTGGCGGTGGAGGCGGACTGGCCGGACGCGCTACGGCTCAACCAGTACGTGCAGGGCCAGGGCACGGACCCGGATGCGCGGCGGGCGCTCGACAACTTCGAGCGCTTCCCCCGGTGGATGTGGCGCAACCAGGAGGTGCTGGAGCTGGTGGAGTGGATGCGCGCGCACAACGCCGCGCGGGGCAAGGACGCGCCCCAGGTGGGCTTCTACGGACTGGACCTCTACAGCCTGCACGCCTCCATGCGCGAGGTGATCCGCTACCTGGAGACGAGAGATCCCGCGGCCGCCGAGCGGGCCCGCCACCGCTACGCGTGCTTCGACCGCTACGGCACGGACCCGCAGGCCTATGGCCACGCCACGGCGTATGGCTACGCGGACACCTGCTCGAGCGAGGTCCTCGAGCAGCTGCTGGACCTGCGGCGGCGCGAGGTGGAAGGAGTGCTGGAGCTGGATGCGCTCTTCTACGCGGAGCAGAACGCCCGGCTGGCGCAGGACGCGGAGGCCTACTACCGCACCCTGTTCGCCGGGCGCGACGAGTCCTGGAACCTGCGCGATACCCACATGGCGGACACCGCGGATGCGCTCGCGGAGTACCTCGGCCGCCGCTCCGGCGACCCGGCGCGCCTGGTCATCTGGGCGCACAACTCGCACCTGGGCGATGCGCGCGCCACGCAGATGGGAGACCAGGGCGAGCTGAACCTGGGCCAGCTGCTGCGCGAGCGCCATGGCCGGGAGACGTACAACGTGGGCTTCACCACGTACTCGGGCACCGTCATCGCCGCGCGGGAATGGGACATGCCGGGCCTGAGACGGCGGGTGCGGCCGGCACTGGGGGGCAGCTACGAGGCGCTCTTCCACGAGGTGGGCCTGCCCGGCTTCCTCCTGCGGATGGAGGACCTGGGCGAGGCGGGCGCGGGCCTGCACGAGCGGCGGTTGGAGCGCGCCATCGGCGTCATCTACGCGCCCCACAGCGAGCGCTACAGCCACTACTTCCACGCGGACCTGCCCGCACAGTTCAACGCGGTGCTGCACTACGACCTCACCAGCGCCCTGCAGCCCCTGGATCGCGATGCCGGCCATGAGGCGGAGGATGCCGCGGACACCTGGCCCTTCGGAATGTGAGCGAAGACGCTGCGAGGCGGAGGCGCTCGGGATATAGGAGGCGGCCGTGATTCTCGAGAGCTTCCAGGTGGGAGAGGGGCAGCGGCCCACGGTGCTGCTGCATGGTTTCCTCGGCACGGGGCGCAACCTGCGCTCGCTGGCCACGGCATGGAGCGCGGTGGACCCGAGCCGCCGCTTCCTCCTGCTGGACATGACGGGCCACGGCGCCTCGCCGCGGCTGCCGCCCGGGGCCACCCTGGCCACGGTGGCTGGCGACGTGCTGGAGACGGCACGCGCTGCCGGGCTCCAGGGGCCGCTGGAGCTGGTGGGGCACTCGCTGGGCGGGCGCGTGTCGCTCGCCGCGAGCCTGCGCTCCCCGGCCGACGTGGCCCGCGTGACACTGCTGGACATCACCCCCAGCCCCATTCCCACGCAGCTGTCGGAGAGCGGCAAGGTGCTGGAGATCCTCCGGGCCGCGCCTCCTGGCGCGCCGGACCGCCGGACGATGCGCACGGAGCTGACGGGGCGCGGGCTGTCCGGGCCGCTGTCGGACTGGCTCCTCATGAACCTGGAGCCGGCGCCGGACGGCACGGTGCGCTGGCGCTTCGACCGGGAGTCGCTCGCCGAGTTCCACGGGCGGGTGAATGGCGAGGACCTGTGGGCCGCGCTGACGCGTCCGGGCGCGAAGGTGCGCTGCATCCGCGGCGGCCGGGCCCACTACGTCTCCGACGCGGACCTGGCGCGGATGGAGTCCCTGGGCTGCCCGGTGGCCACGCTCCCCGGCGCGGGCCACTTCGTCCACGTGGACGCTCCCGAGGCCCTGCTGCGCTGGCTCACCGCGGGCTGAGCACCGGCTCACGCCGCAACAGGTAGAAGCCGGGCAGCAGCGGCAACCACGAGGTGGTAGGTGGCCAGCTGGAGCACCACCGCCACCAGCAGCCATCCCGGCCGGGCCTGCCGCAACAGTTGGAGGAAGCGCTCCTCCTCGGCATGGCGCGCGAGCACGAAGGCGAGCCCCCACCGCCCGCTGCCTGGGCTCTCGGGCTCGGCATCTCCTCCCCCTGGGCTCCGCCTGGTGCGGCCCTCGTGAGTACTTCCCACTCATGGAAGACGGGCTCGCACGGCGCCAGGAGCAGCAACAGGCGGGGGTGACGCCGAGCACCTCCCCACCCGCCCCCTCGCCCCCATGACGAGCCCCTCCCTCTTCATCTGGTTGGCGGTCCTCGCGGACGGGCTCGCGGGCCTGGCGGGCGGGCTCCTCTCCGAGCGTTGGCTGAAGCGGCACCTGGCGGCGCTGGTGGCCTTCGCGGCCGGGGCGCTGATTGGCGCGGTGTTCCTGGAGATCCTCCCCGAGGCGCTCGCCGTCGAGGGGCCCGGCGCCTTCCGTTGGGCACTCGCCAGCTTCCTGGCCCTCACCCTCCTCGAGTGGTTCCTCGGGCCCCATCACCATGACCACTCGGCCCACGCTCCGGGCCATCCCCACCACCATGACGGGGCCGTGAAAGCGCCCTCCACCGTGGTGCCCTCGCTGCTGGCGGCGGACGCGCTGCACAACATCGGAGACGGCGCGGCGGTGGCGGCGGCCTTCCTCGTCTCGCCCCAGGCCGGGGTGGCCACCGCGCTGGCGGTGATCGCCCACGAGCTTCCGCAGGAGGTGGGGGACTACGCGCTGCTGCGTGCCACGGGGCTGTCGCGCGCACGCTCGCTGCTGGCACTCGGAGGCGTGCAGCTCACCGCGGTGGCCGGAGCGGGGGCGGTGCTGCTGGGCTCGCGGTGGGTGGCGGGCCTGGAGGGCATCATCCTGGCGCTCGCGGGCGGCACCTTCCTCTACATCGGCGCCACGGACCTGTTGCCGGAGCTGCGCCACACGGCGGATCCGCGCTCCGCACGCGGCCGGCTGCCCGGCTTCCTCCTGGGCCTCGCGCTCGTGGCCATGGCGGGCGTCGTCGAGCGGCACGTGCTCGGCGCGCACGGCTGAGCCGTCACGTCCGGGAATCGACGCCTCCATCTTTCTTGGCAGCCCACTCCGGCTGCACTGGACACGACAGGAGGAGCACGCATGGACGCCACGATGGAAGCCGCACCCGTACACGTCATCCCGGAGACCCGCGCCGAGCCAGTAGCGCCCAACATGTTCGAGCTGTTGGGCCGGGGAGTTTCCATCCACTTCTCGACGACGAGCTTCACCGGAGAGCCGCGGTTGCACTACCAGGACTCCTGCCGGGAGGTGAACGCGAGCGGCGATGAAATCCGTCAGGAGGCGACGGAGCTGGGCACGTTGGTGACCATCACGCTCGAGCCGGACGCGGACGCGGGCTCGTTGCTCTTCACCGTGGTGATTCCGAGGGCCCGCGTCGATGGTCCCGAGCAGGAGGTACGCATCGAGACGCAGGGCTTCCTCACCCGCAGCCGGTTCTCCCGCCTGCCCACCGACGCCCAGTTGCAGACGTACATCGCCATCCCGCTCCGGGGCCGGGCCACCCGGGTCGATTTCTGACCGGAGAGCAGCCGGCGAGGCAGGGGCTCGCCCGGGTGCCCATCGCCGGGCACGCGCCGCATGGCAACGGTTACAGCCATGCAGCTCGGGTCCAGGCGCATGCTCGGTGAAATCCTGATGGAGCTGGGGCTCATCGACCGGGCCCAGCTCCGGCTCGGGCTGGTGCACCACCACGAGACCCGGGTTCCGCTCGGCCGGGCGCTGGTGCGCGAGGGGCTGTGCACCGAGGAAGACGTCCTGCGCGCCCTCTCCCTGCAGCTCGGCCTGCCCGCCATCGACCTGGATCGCGAGCGGTTGGATCCCAAGCTCACGCGCCTGGTGCCCAAGCGCATCGCCCAGAAGTACCGGGTGGTGCCGCTGCGGCTCGAGAAGGGAGAGCGCGTGGTGCTACACGTGGCCCTGCCCGCGCCGGCCTCGCTCGAGGCGCTGGACGCGGTGCGCGCGGTCTCCGGCAAGCCCCGCGTCGAGCCGCACCTCGCGTCGGACACGGCGCTGGGCCACGCGCTCGCCGCGCTCTATGGGCTCCAGGACGACGCCACCGAGCCGGCCTTCGGCACACCGGGCGCATCGGGTCCGGACTCGCCCTTGCTGCTCTACGCGTGGCCTCCCGTCACCGCCACCCTCATCTCGCGGGCGCTCGCGCGGCACGGCCTGCGCTCCAGGGTCGCCACGCCGCTGGAGGTCATGCACTCGACGTCCTCGGACATCGTGTTCGCCCCGGTGCAGGCCATGGAGGGGCTGCTGGCGGGAGAAGCACGCATCGCGGGGGCGTTGCTCCTCTCCGGCTCCTCCACGGACGAGGACCTCGAGCGGGCCCACCAGATTGGAGCGAAGGGCTACGTCGCCAACCCGTTGGACGGAGAGCTGCTGCTGCGCGCCATCCGCCGGCTGCGCTCCACACCAGGCGACACGTCGCAGCCCCTGTCGGGCCCGAACGGCTGAGCCTCCCTGCCCGGCCAGCCGTGCTCCGCCCCTTCACTCCGCGCGGCTATGGAGCCCCCGCTGGCATCCGGTAGAGTCCGCGCATCCATGAATCCGTTCCATGTGAGGGGGAAGATGCGTCCGACGTCGGCTGTCGCCAGTGGCGTGCTCTCGATGGTGTTGCTCGGCGGTTGCCCGAATCCGAGCCGCTCGCAGCTCCAGGAGCAGCCGGCGCAACCCGCCGCTCCGGCGATGAAGAGCACCCCGGCGCCGCTGTCGTCCGCTCCGGCACCGGCCCCCCAACGGCCCGTGACCGAGGGCCGCCTCATCGACTCCGGTTTGATCATCGAGACCTTCGCGACGCGGTTCGGGAAGAAGGATCTCAAGCAGGTTCCGTCGGAGGTCATCGACACCGGCATCTTCCGGCACGTCCCCTACCTCACGTACGAGACGTCCCGGGGCGAGCTCAACATCTACGGAGACCCGCAGCACCCGGCGGGCGTGGAGATCGGCATCTACGCGGGCAAGACCCGCACCAAGGAGGAGCTGCGCAGCCTGATGGCTGGACTGCTCCAGGAGGCCGCCGACCGGGAGATGGTGCACGGGCTGTCGCTCGACGAGGACAAGCTGGAGCGCGCGGGCCTCACGTTCGAGGTCACGCCGCCCACCGCGGATGAGAGCTATGGAGGCTGGTGGATCTCCATCTACGACGCGGCCGCCATCGACCGGGCCCGGGCCTCGGATGCCGAGCTGAAGACGATCGCCGTGGAAGCGCCGGCGCAGAAGGACAAGCCCCCGGCGGAGCCCAAGAAGCCGGCGCGCAAGGAGAAGGAGACGGGCACGTCGGATCGCGTCTACATCCCCGACTACAGCCGGGAAGAAGGCGCCTACGTCCGTCCGCCGCTGTAACTCGTACGAAGCCCTCGCCCGATTTCCCCTCTCCCCCCGGGAGAGGGACGGGGTGAGGGTATCGAGACTCCCGGGCTCCCACCGCTCGCCCGAGTGCCCGGGAGCCGTGCCTTGTCCGCGCTCCCGGAGGTGACGACCGTTCCAAGAGAGGCCCGGCCCGATCCCAGGCCCCGGGAGGCCGAACATGCTGCATCTCCGCGCACTGCACGCATTCCTGTGGTCGCTCTTCATCACTCCGGCGCTGGCGCTCGCCCAGCCGCCGGCCGAGCCCATCGAGCCCTACGAGGTCTACGACTCCACCCGCTGGGGTCTGGGCTGGCTCTGGCTCACGGTGCTCGCGGTCATCATCGTCGCGTTGGTGGCGTGGGGTCTGTCTCGAGACCGGACGCATCAGGGTCCGCCAGTGCCCCAGGGATGAATAGTCTTGAATCAGACCTCGAAGACAGACCAGGAGACGGTCATGGGACAAGGCAGCGGTGGAGGCAAGGGCAGTGGACAGGGCAGCAGCCAGGGCGGAGGCCAGAGTGGTAGCGGCCAGAGTGGTAGCGGCCAGAGTGGTAACAACCCCAACTGGCCGAGCACCACGGGCAACCCCTCCGGAGGCGGCCGAGGGAACGCGCCCCCGAAGAAGTAGTCCGTGACACCTACTGGTGCGCGGGAGAGCCCTCGGAGCCAGAGCCGGAGCCAAGGAGTGCATAGGGCAGGCGGACGAGCACACGGCCGATCCCGCGCACCACGACACGCCGCGCCTCCGCGTCCAGGTAGAGCTGCACACAGCAGCCCTGCGCGTAGAAGCGCAGTCCCTGCTCGTCCTGATAGGCGAGTTGCTTCCATCTGGCGTCATCCAGCGGCCAGTGCGCCGCAAGCTCCGCGATCCGCGCGAGCATCAGGTGGATGGTCGCGCACGTGCGCTCGGGCAACTCCTCCATCAAGGCGAACAGATGATCCGGCAGCTCAATGGCATAAGGCATTCCCTGAGGGTGGGAACCGCCCGTGTGCCCAAGTACTGTACTGGAGGCCGTTGACGCCCTCCGCGAGTGCCCATCCTGGCCTGCTCCCTCCCTCCCCTGTCAGTCCACCGCCATTCCTCCGCTTCAGGTTTTGACCTGAATCACGGCCGGGCCTGAGCCGCGCGTGCGGCCTCCCACGTGGGCCGGAGCGCCGTGGCAACCGCGGCCACCACCTCCCGCATCTTCCGCGCGTTGCGCGACAGGTGCGCGCCATGGGTCTCTCGAAGTAGTTCGAGGGCTGCGCCCGAGCCGTCGCGTCGTCCTCGGGAATGGGGAGCGTGCCGTGGTGGTACGAGGCCGTCATGGGCTGGAAGGGCTCGGCGCCCCGGCCCAGTTCGATGACGATGCACTTCACCGAGGCCGCGTCGCAGAACGCGCGGAAGCGCCGCAGGTCCGCCTCGGAGCGCGCGGCGACGGTGATGTGCGCCTCGAAGGCGCCTCCCTGGCTCTCGGTCTTGAACGGGTTCCCGGTGACGATCGAGCCAGACACGGCGGCACCTCTCTACGGCTGCGGCGCCTCGGGGCGCCAGTTCCACACGGCGGCCCTCCCTGTGTTCTCCGGCAGGAGGCTGCCATCCACCTTCTCCGGCCGTACATACCTGGTGAGGAACTCCACCCTGACAGCCTCGCCCTCCCGCCGCTCCACCCGCCAGACGGCCCCCTCCACCGGGTCCACGGCCCCATGGAAGCCGCCCGCCTGGAGCCGCTCCATCACCGCTGGGATACGGAAATCAGGAGCGGGACGGGGTTCCACCGGTGCGAGGGTAGCACCGATGCCGGGCCGCTCCGTCAACGCGAGCCGGTCAGTTCCGGGTCAGGCTGAAGTCATCCACCTGCATCCAGGTGTCGCTGGTGGCCCAGAGTCCCGCGAACAGCTCGACGCTGTGGTTCGCGCCGGAATTGAACTGGACCGTCACCTGGGTATAGCCAGACAGGGGTTGGGTCAGGTGGGTCTCGCTCAGGATGGGCCCACCGTTCAGCATCCGCGCGCCGAAATAGCCATCGTTGAAGTTGCCGGACGTCTTGAGCCACGCCCTCAGCGTGTAGAGCGTGTTCGGGACCACGGAGACCTCCTGCTTGAGGGCATTCCAGCCGGTGGTATTCCTCACCCAGCCGTTGTTCGCTCCCGTCCTGGCGTATCCGAGGTTGCGATCGATTCCCGCGTTGCCGTCGGCATACCAGGGTGAGGTCGCGCTCGAGGACGCCTGCTGCTCGAAGCCGGCATGGCCCACGAGGTTGGGGCCGCGGGTGAGGCTGACGTCATCGAGCTGCACCCAGGTGTCACCGTTCGCCCACATACCGCCGTACACCTCGAGCACCGAGTGGGGACCGGAGTTGAAGGACACGGTGAGCTGCGTGTAGCCCGTCAACGCGCCGAACGGAGTCTCTCCCACGATGGGGCCAGTGTTCACGCCCCTCGCCCCGAAGTAGCCCGCCGTGTTGTTGGCGGAGGTGCGCACCCAGCCTCGCAGCGTGTAGTCGGTGTAGGGCTGGACGGCAACGCTCTGTTTGAGGGCATTCCAGCCGCTGCTGGCGCGCACGTAGCCCGCGTCCTGCCCCGTCCGAGCGGTGCCCAGGTTGCGGTCGATGCCTCCGTTGCCCTGCACGTACCAGGGCGTCATCACGGGCGTGGCCGCCTGCGTCTCGAAGCCGGGCTCGGAGAGGAGGTTGTCGCCGAACGCATCGCTCGCCAGCGTGGTCCTCATCAGGAAGGTGTTGTACGGCGTCCACTGGGACATGACGAAGTACAGGTCAGTGCCACTGGTGGACCAGGGGTGGATGAACGCGTTGTAGAGGCCCGGGTAATCCGTCGCGCTCGCGAGCACCTTCTCCCCGCTCCACGGCCCCGTCAGCGTCGCCGAGTCCCGCATCACCACGGCCTGACGGTTCTCGTTCAGGTACGTCATGATGAACCGGCCGAAGTAGGAGTGGTAGGCCACCGAGAGCTCGCCCGCGCCCCCCATCGTCACGGGCACCGCCGCGCTCTGGGAGGCCGACCAGCCATTGCCATCCCAGTACCGGTAGTCATTGATGTTCAGCAGCGCGGTCTCGGGCACGCGGGCCAGGTACACGTTCCCGAAACGGCCATTCGGCGTCGCGTACAGGTAGACGAAGCCCCCGTTCTTGACGAAGGCGGCCATCTGGAAGTTGTTCGTCCAGGTGCTGGTGTTCTGCCACCGCGCACTCGGGTGTTTGAGCCAGTTCTGCCCGTTGTCGTCCGAGTACGCGATGCCGGCGTAGTTGGTGGACCACCTGCCCGCCTCGCCCCAGTTGTTGACGGACATGTAGTGGATGTAATGCCGCGCCCCCACGGTGACGCCCGCCGTCGGGATGACCGTGATCTCATCGAAGTTGATCTTCTTCGAGGGCAGGATCTCCTTCGCATGCCAGGAGTAGTCCTGGATCATCGTGGAGAAGGACAGGCCGTCCGACAGGGTCTTGTCGGCGGACCTCGCCAGCACGTTGCTGCGCCAGCCGCCTCCGCACCCGCCGTTCCCACACCAGCCATTGCCGAAGGTGTCACCAAACAGGACGAAGATCTCTCCGCCCCCCTTGTCCCACATGATGCCGAGGTCCGTTCCCATGACCTCGTAGTTCGTATGCGTTTGATTGGGATTGGGGAGGCTCTCTCCCGCCGGAGTCGCTCCCGTCACCCGTGAAACCCTCGTCACACTCGCTGGCGTGACCGCTTCGGCCGGGCTCGCATGAACGGCGGCTCCCAGGGCCAGCGTGAAGGCACACGACTTCCGCATCCACCCGTGATTCATGTCCGTCAACCTCCGTGCTTCATGACCCAGACTTAAACGAGAAAAACTTGTAGCACGTTATTTTCCAAGAAAACGTGCTTCTCATCGTCTGGGGAACACGGGCGGGGTTACCTACGTCCTCGTGAAACCGGGGGCGCGCACCGCCCAGGTGGCCGGGGGCACGTGGAAGACCCGTTCCAGACGGGCCATCAGCTCTTCAGAGCCGGCTCCTGTTCCGGCGCGGAACGAGCGGTGGAGGGGGCGGTGGCGACAGAGCCTTGAGGCCCTGGTCTCCCGTGAGCAATTCGACGTGGAACCCCCTGTCCGCGTAGAAATGAGCCACGTCCCGAATGGTAGCGTCGGCCAATGAGAGGCCCTGGGCCGCGAGCGAAGGCCACTGTCCGGCGAGCTGGCGAAGCTGAGCAGGACTCCAGAGAACGGACTGCTCGGCGAAGGCGGCATAGTGCTCCGTGCCATCCACCGCATGAAGCAGGATCTCACAGAGCTTCTGGCCCAGTTCGAAACGGTTCCCCGCGTTCTGGGCGATGTGGTTACCCGTCTCGATGATGCTCGCCAGGGGCAACACGAGCGTGGCGCCTGCCTCCAGATGCTGCTGGAAGAATGCGTCCACTCGGGTTTTGTCCCAGCGGTCCTCGTCAGGACCACACGTCTCCCGACCCGGGACTGAGAGCCAGATGCAGAGGATGGAGGTGTCGATGACGAGCACCGTCCGGCTCATGTCCTGGGCTCCTCTGCTTCGCGAGCCAGGCTCTGCTCCAACAATCCCTGCGCGGTCGTCCGCCCCAGCGGCGCCACCGCCAGCAGCCGTGGCAGCTCGCGCAAATCCTGGATGGGAGTGAGCAGGCTGGCTCCCGTCTTCGGGTCACGATGCGCGGCGATGACGAAGGGCAACATGTCCGCACCGAGCGCATCCAGGAGCGCGACGTTGTGCGTGGTGACGAGCACATCGATGCCACGCTCCGTCGCCACCTTCTTCAGCATCTCCAGAAGGAGCCGGGCCCGCGACGGGTGAAGACCATTGTCCACCTCCTCGATGACGAGAAGGCTCCCCCGCGGGCGGAGCATCAGTGCGGTCAGGATGGCTACGAAGCGCAAGGTGCCATCGGACATGCTCCGCGCGTCGATCTCCAGGGGCTCCTGGTCGGGAACCCAGCTCTCGCGACAGTAGAGCATCGCGTCCTTCTTGAACTTGCCGACAGTCTCCGCCCATACGTGGAGCGCCTCCCGCTCCGCGAGATGGGAGAGGTATTGCTCGAACGAGCGCCGAACCTGCTCGCGATCCGCATCGCCCAAAGCAGCAAGGACCCCCGCGACATTGGACCCATCGCTCAGAAGATTGCCCGCGAGCGGCACGTAGGAGCGCATGCGCGAGGGAGCGGGGTCGAGGATGAAAATGCCTCGGAGCGCATTGACGACGGCCTGGAGGCCCTGCCCAAGCGCCGCGCCCCCCAACGTACCACCCACGGCGAGTTGGCTGAGCGCAGAACTCGAGCGCTGGACGAGAACAACCACATGGGTGTCCTCATGCTTGATGAGGACAAGCTCCTCGAACATGGATACTCGAAGGTAAGGCTGCGTCACGAAGAGCCTTCCCTCGGACTGCGCGCTGCCCGCGGTGCTCTGCCGCCGAACATGGAGAGACTCATCCATCAAGACGGGATGAGATTCCTCCATGCCGACGGTCAGGCTGTAGCGATACTCAGTCCCCGCCTCGGGTCCCTCGACGAGCACGTCCAGCGTGAACCGCTTGGTCCCGATACGTGCCGCCCACTCCGTTCCGCCTCGCACCGCTGAAATCTTCGGGTCACCGCCCAGCGCCGTGGCGAAGTCCATCCCCCGCGCGCTCCGATGAAGGAACTCGAGCGCATCGAGCGCATTGGACTTACCGCTCGCGTTGAGCCCGATGACCACGGTCAGAGGGTCGATGAAGAGCGAGGCTGACTGGAAGCTCTTCCAGTCAGTGAGCTTGACTTCCTTGAGCATGGTCATCTGAAGGTAGCAGGACGAGTACCCGAGTTCAGGTGAATACGGGCCGGGCAAGACCCTCACCCCAGCCCTCTCCCAAAGGGAGAGGGGGCAGACACGGTGGCAACCCGGGGAGCTCGATACCCTCACCCCGTCCCTCTCCCGGAGGGAGAGGGGAAATCGGGCTCACCGCACCGCCCAGGTGGCCGGAGGCACGTGGAAGACCAGGTCCGGCCGGTCCACCGGTGTCAGGCTCGAAGCGCCCGCCTGCAGTGAGCCCGCCAGCGTGGGCACCACCCGGAAGCGCGCACTGAAGGGCTCGGCCGCGCCTCGGGGCGGCAGGGTGAGGCTCACCGCCCCATCCTCCACCTCGTAGGACGTCACCTTGCCCTCGTTCACCAGCGCATCCAGGCTCGCCCGGTCCACCTGCACCCCCGCGGGCAATCCCTGGCGCAGAGTGAGCGCCATCCCCGCGGGCGAGGCCGCCTGCACCGTCACCTCGGCCGGCATCCCCACCTTCACCTCCGCCGGGCCCTTCACCGCGAGCTCCAGCCCGCGCCCCGTCTCGCTCGCACGCCACGGCACGTAGGCCCCCAGCGTCAGGGAGAAGCCCAGCCCCGGCACCGCCGGCTCCGCGCGCACCGCCCACGTGTGCTTGCCCGCCGAGCCCGTGGCCGCTCCCTCCAGCGCGAGCACCTCGCGCAGGGCCTTCGCGTCGAACGTGCCCTCCGTCACCACCTTGCCGTCCCGCTCCAGCACCACGCTCACCTGGGACGGCAGCGGCTCCTTGAAGAGCGCCAGCGCCGCCTTCAGGCCCACGAGGTTGGCACGCCCATCACCCCATCCGCGCTCGGGCCGGTAGTCCGCGAGCAGCGAGGTGCCCAGGTCCGCCAGGGGCGCCTCCTTGTCATCCACGAGCGCCAGCACCGCGAGCGCCGTGGCCTCCGTCTCCGAGGGAACCAGCCCATCCGCGCGCACCACGCCCGGGCCCACCGGCAGGAACGCGGAGCCGTCCGGCCGCTTCTGGAGGGCCTCCCGCACCTGCTTGCGCAGCGAGTCCCGCACCGAGCCGGACACGCCCCCGCTCGCCAGCACCGCCGCCGCCGTGTAGCCGTCCTGCACCCGCGTCACATAGCGCTCGAAGGCACCCGCCACGCGTGCGTCGAAGCCCGAGGCCCTCCGGCGTCCCGCGTCCGAGCCCGTCCCGGCACGCACCGCCCGGGCACAGTCCGCCGTGGCCACCAGCAGCCGCTGCAACGTCCACCCGTCCGCGCCCTGGCACGTCCCATCCGGCCGCTGGGCCGAGGCCACCTGTCCCGACAGGCGCTCGCCCAGCCGCGCCAGCACCGGGTTGTCCGGGTGCACCAGCGCCGCCTCCGCCAACAGCGACGCCGTGGCCACGTCCGGCGCACGGCCCGCCCGCAGCACCCGCTGCCCGGCCAGCGCCGCCATGCGCTTCAGCGACTCCTCATCCGCCGTGCCGCCCAGCGACTTCAGCAGCTCCGGCGCGCGGCCAGCGAGCAGCAGCGCGTAGGCATCCTCGGCCGCGCCCCCGCGTCCGAACGCCGCGTTCAGCTCCGAGCGCAGCACGCCCAGCGCCCCCGGGAAGACGAGCAACCGCACCCGCTCGCTGCCGGCCACCGCGCTCTCGGGGCCCACCAGCTCCAGGGTGCGCGGCGCGGCCAGGGTGCCTCCGCGCGTCTCCACCACCGGCCGGCCCGTGGGCCACACGTCGAAGGTGCGCACCACCGAGTCCGTGCCTCCCAGCGAGGCCCGCAGCGTCACCGGCCCCGGCTGCGCCGTCCGCACCGTCACGTACTCCACCACGCTGCCCGCCGCCGGAACCGTCACCGTGCGCGAGCCGCCCTCTACCGCCGCGCCCTGCGCCTCCACCTTCAGCGGGCGCGTCACCGGCGAGCCCGTCGTGTTCACCACCTGCACCGGCACGCGCACCACGTCGCCCGCGCGCAGGAAGGGCGGCAACACCGGATCCACATAGGTGGGCAGCGTGCCCGCGAAGCTGCTCACCGCCCCGGCCTGCGCTCCCGAGCGCGAGTGCGCCAGCGCCAGCACCCGCCAGTTCGTCAGCCGGTCCGGCACCTTCACCGGCACCGTGGCGGAGCCGGACGCATCCGTCACCACCAGCGGCTCGAAGAGGAACGTCTCGGGGAACCAGGCCCGCCCCGGCGTGGCCGGCGCCTCGGGCTCGGACGCGGGCAGCGGCGGCGCGCCCGGCGCCTCGGCCTTCTTCATCGCGAAATCCTTCCCGCCTCCTCCCTTGCCGCCCCCGACCACCCGGCCCACGGACTGGGCGGGAGGGGGTGCCATCGGCGCCGCCGCCTCCTCCATCTCGTCCGCTTCATTCTGGCCGAAGGTCTGGAGGCTCTTCTTCGCGAGCATCCGGTCATCGCCCGCCAATGCGGCCGCGGAAGGGGCCTCGTAGCGCGCCAGGCCCCGCACGCACGTGTTCAGCGCGAAGCCCGCGACGAGGCACACCCCACCCAATACGAAGTAGCGCTTCATGGCGCCTCCCGGGCGACCCACGCGCCCCAGTTCTCGACGTCCTCGGGCAGCCGCGTGCCGTTCACCACCACCGCCCTCGGGTCGGTGAGGGCCAGCAGCTCCGGCGGCAGCCGCGACAGCTTCAACCGGCGGCCGTAGGCGTCCGTCACCGCCTCGCCGCGCTTCTCACAGGCCTCGAGCGCCTTCTCCCACAGCTTCGCCATCCCCGCCGGAGAGAGCGTCTCGCCCTGGGGCGCCGACTCCTCCCAGGCGCGCGCCTGCACCGTCAGCTCCGACAGCACCCGGTAGAAGGGCTCGGTCAGCTCCACGTCCGGCTCGAAGGGAGTGGACACCTGGAGCGACAGCCGCCGCTCACCGTCCTCCCGCTTCGGCACGCCCGACACCCGCAGCAGCGTGGCCGCGGCCGCGTTGGCCCCCCGGATGCGGCCCATGGCGAGCGCCGTCCCGTCCAGCACGTCGAAGGCCGGCGAGGCCACCGTGGGCGCCGGGCGCATGCCGTCCAGCGCCCCCGTCCCCGGCAGCGGCACCAGCTGAGACAGGCTCTCGTCCACGCCGAAGAGGCCCACCGCCGCCGGGCCGTCCTTGCCGTCCACCCGCGTGTGCACCTGGAGGTGCGCCAGCTCGCCGGGCGCGTAGGCCGTCTTGTCCGGCGCCACCTCGAGCGCCAGCTGCGCGCGCGGCGCCACGTACACCCGCGCCACCGCACCCGCCCAGCTCGCCTCGGCCCAGCCCTCGAAGTCCTCGGGCAGCCGGAAGCGCGCCGCCTTGTTCTCCACCTTCGCCTTCAGCTCCTTCTCCCCGGCCATGAGGAGGAGCTCCTCGGGCAGCTTCCCGTTGAAGTCCGGGCCGCGCAGCAGCTCGATGCGCACCTCGTCCCCCACCCGCGCCAGCACCGGCGTGGCCCGCAAACGCGCGGGCGGCAACCCCGCCGGGTGCACCACCCACTTCGTCGAGCCCAGCTCCTCCTTGCCCGCCTTCGCGCTCACCACCAGCTCGTAGCCGAGCAGCGTCGTCTCCTGGGCCACCTCTTCGTCGGAGCCGCTCCCCGCGGGCTCGGCGGTGAAGCGCACCACGCCCATGGCACTCCCGGGCTCGGTGCTCAGCACCAACCGGGAGAAGCGGGACTGGATGCAGGACAGGTGGGCGGAGGGCAGCATGTCCTCCTCCCGCGGCAGGGACGACCAGCCCACCTCCACCTCGCGCTGCTTCGGGCGGGTGCGCCAGGTGAGCACGGCCGGCAGCGCCGCGGACAGCGACAGGTTCGCGGGCAGGCACTCGCGCGCATCGAGCGCCGCGGCGTGCAGCGCCTCCTCCAACTCCTCGCTGGCACCGGCGACGTCGAGCACCTCGAACGTGAGCGAGGGCAGGCCCGGGTCGAGCACCGCCAGGGTGAGCCCCAGCATCCGCTCACGGCCGGGCGGCAGCGAGCGCCCACGCACCACCGAGGCGAGGCAGGAGCCCAGCGGCGAGCCATCCGGCACCACGTCCACCACCGAGCCCCCCGCGGCCACGCGCACGCCCAGCGTCACCTGGGTGGTACCCGCGTCGGGAGACACGAAGCGCGCACAGGGGCGCAGGGACTCCAGCCACCGCTCCAGGGCGAGCTGGTCCTCCAGCGCGGGCGAGCCGTCCTGCGAGAGGAGCTCCCGCACCGAGCCCAACCGCACCGGAGGCGGCGGAGGCGGGCGGCGCACCGGCATGGCGGGAAGGAGGACGTTGACGGGCGGGCCCGGGTCGAGCTGGAAGGAGGCCACGCCGTCCTCGTCCGTCACCGCGCGCACGCCCTCGTCCCGCGGGTCCCACGCGCGCTTCACGGTGAGCTCCGCGCCGGGCAGCAGCCGGCCGTCCGCGGTGGTGGCGCGCAGGTAGACGCGGTTGCTGTAGCCATCCGCCAGCCCGTCCGACAGCTCCGTCACGGCCGACACGGCGAGCGCGTCCTCGGCGAGCAGCACGGAAGCACCGCCCTGCACCTGGTCTCCCGCGGGGTCCGTGGCGGACAGCCAAGCGGAGAGGGTCGCCTGGCCGCGCAGGTCATACGGCACGCGCGGCAGGGTGAGCCGGAAGCGTCCCGAGCCATCCGTGCGCGCCTTCCGGGGCAGCGCGTCCTTCGCCTTCGCGTCGAGCCACTCGAGGGGCGCGGGCCACCGGCCCGAGGCATTCCAGGAGACGTCCACGGCCGCGTCCGCCACCGGCGCGCCCGAGCTGTAGACGACGCGGCCCTCGACGACGGGGGACTCGCCCACGCGCCAGAAGGGCCTGGTGCTGACGGCCTCCACGCGGAAGCGCGGCAGGGTGAAGGGCTTCACCTGGAAGGAGGCCTCGCCCGAGGCCTCTCCGCTCGTCCAGCGCGCCGTCCAGGTGCCGGTGGGCGCGCCGCGGTCGAGCGGGAAGTCCCCGGACACCACGCCCCACGGGCCCGCGGGCATGCGCTGCTCCAGCACCACCTCGCCGGAGGGGTCGGTGACGAACCACGTGCCCGGGCGTCCGTCGATGGGCGCGAGGTCCCTGGCGCGCAGCACCACCGCGCGGAAGCGGACCTGGTGGCCGGGCTCGTAGAGGGGCCGGTCGGTGAGGACGTGGACGCGGGCGGGAGCGTAGAGGGCCAGCGGCGCGTCCACGGTGCCGGTGCCGAGCGGCGTGGTGACGCGGGCGCGCAGCGTGTAGTCCCCATCCGGCAGTGCGGGCAGCTTCACCCGGGCGCTCAGGGCGAAGTCGGAGTCCCGCTGCTCCCAGCCCTTCTCGGGAGCGAGGGGAGACTCCTTGCCCCCGGCGTCCACGAGGAAGAGCGAGGCCTCCAGGCGCCGCACCGGGGCATTCAGCCGCACCCAGGCCTCCCCGGTGACGCCGTGGGCCTCGGCCGACACCTGGACGGTGCCCGTGGCCTCCCGGGCGAGCCCCTCGGCGCGCAGGCCCAGCGTCTGCCGGAAGTCTCCGTCCGGACAGCGGTACACCTTCACCCCCTGGAAGGCCCACGCGGACACGCACACGTCCGAGGTGGCCCACCTCACGAGCCCCACGGCGAGCACCGCGGCGATGCCGAGGGCGACCCGGCGATTGATACGGATGTTCATCAGCTCTCCCCAACCCGGCATCCTACGCCGATGGCCGTGGAATCCGCACGGGCAGGTGCCCGGACGCGCCTGCCGCCCAGGCCCGTGGGCGGAAACCACCACTGCCCCCGAGGGCGCATTGTCATCCACGCGCCACGATGAACCTTTGGCGCATGACACGCGCCTGGAGAGACCTCGCGGCCGTGGTGGTACTCCTGCTGGGGAGCACGGTCTGTCTGGCTTCCAGCCCATCGGCGAGCAGGCCCGGGCGGGAGGTCATGTACCGCTTCCTGGACGAAGGGGACCGGAAGAGCGCCGATCTCCTGCTGCTCAATCGCTGGCCGGTGACACGCTTTCCGGCCGTGGAGCTGCCCCCCTCGCCCACGTGGACGGAGAACCCCTTCAACGAGAAGTACTGGCGCTTCGAGTTCTACGGCCTGCGCCCCCTGCGCCACCTGGAGCGGGCCTGGCTCGACACCGGAGACGTCCGCTACCGGAACCGGCTCACCGCGGTGCTGGAGAGCTTCGTCGCGCACGGGCATGACTCCTCGTACGCCTGGGACAAACACACCACCGCCTTCCGGGGCATGTCGCTCGTCAACCTCTACGTGAAGCTGAAGTCGCGCGGAGCACTCACGCCCGCCCTGGAGCGCGGCTTGCGCGACCGCATCCTCGAGGTGGGCCATTTCCTCTTCGACCCGAGGAACTTCGAGTCCAATTACAACCATGGCCTCGCCCAGGCCGGAGCGCTGCTGCTCATCGCGGAGAACTTCCCGGAGCTCGCGCCCGCCTCCACCTGGCGCGCCACGGCCCTCACACGGCTGGATGGGCTGCTCGCGCGGGTGCTCGACGAGGACGGGGTGGAGGTGGAGCAATCACCCTTCTACCACTTCTATTTCCTGACGGGCTTCTGGGAGATCTACCGCTGGGCCCACGAGAACGGCATCGCGCTCTCCCCCACGGCGGAGTCCCGCATCCAGCAGATGCTCCGCTATGCCACGTACATCGTCCTGCCCGACGGAAACATCGCGATGCTGGGCACCAGCGTGATGCGCAACGTGCGCAAGTCCCAGGACACGCCCCGCTACGCGGAGATGGCCGCGCTGGACCCCTCCTTCGAGTACGTGCTCAGGGCCGGCCAGTCAGGCACACCGCCCACGCAGACCTCCATCCTCTTCCCCTCCTCGGGACAGGCGGTGCTGCGCTCCAGCTTCGGCACGGCGGCGGACTTCCTCCAGCAGACGCACGTGACGTTCGACGTGGGCCCCTACCGCACCAGCCACAGCCACCTGGATGCGCTCGCGTTGCAGCTCTACTCGGCGGGCAAGACGCTGCTGCCGGACTCGGGGCACTTCTCCCCCGAGCCCGGACCCGACTTCGACTACTTCCACGGCACCCGGGCCCACAACACCGTGGTGGTGGACGAGCGGGACCAGCGCGAGGGCTCGGCCCGGGCCGGGCTGACCACGAGCGCGGGCGGCTGGGCCTACCAGTCGGGCGCGCACGAGCTCTACGACGGCGTCCTGCACCGGCGCGCGGTGCTGTTGCTGAGGAAGGACCTGGTGCTCATCGTGGATGACCTGAGCAGCGCCACCCCCCACCTCTACGAGCAGACCTGGCACCTGCTGCCCGGCGCGGAGCTCCAGGTGGAGGGCCTGCGGGCGAAGGCCATCGAGAGCGGCTCGGGCCGGACGCTGCTCTCCGTGCACCAGTTGCTGCCCACTCCCGGCCTGGGGCTCCGCTGGCGCCGGGGAAGCACCACGCCCATGGATGGGTGGTACTCCGAGCGCTTCGAGAGCAAGGTCCCCAACTACGCACTGCGCTACCGGCGCACGGCGGCGCGGGCGCTGTACGTCACCGTGCTGGCCTCGGGCGAGCTGGCCAGCCTGCCCCTGCAAGGCGAGGTGCAGGGCAGCACCCGGAAGCTGCGGACCACGGTGTGCCTGTCCTGGGGCGAGGGCTATCTCGTCACCCTCGAGGACCTCACGGGCCCGGCGGAGCGGGTCACCGTGGAGCCGCTGCGTTCCTCCTGCCAGCTGTCCCGGTAGGCAAGCCCGGGCTTGACCGCGGGCCGGGGAGATGGTGTTTCCCCTCGGTCTCGCGGGCCGCTGAGCCCCGGAGGGAGCACGGGATGGCGTACATGCTGTTGATCATGGAGCCTGGAGAGCGGAAGCGGAAGCGGTCGCCCGAGCAGGGGCGTCGCGAGATGGAGCGGATGATGCGCTTCGGCGAGGACCTCAAGGCCCGTGGTTTGTTGAAGGCCAGCGACTCGCTCAAGCCGGATGCCGAGGGGGTGCGCATCGAGGTTCGCGGCGGCAAGCGCACCTTCAGCGATGGCCCGTTCACCGAATCCAAGGAGATCGTCGGGGGCTTCTTCCTCATCGATTGCAACACCCGCGAGGAAGCACTCGCCATCGCGAGCGACTGCCCCGCCGCCGAGTGGTCGACCGTCGAAGTGCGCGAGATCGGCCTCTGCTACGAGGGTTGAACCCCGCGCCGCGCCAGCACTTGCATCAGGGCCCGGGCAGCACGCACGTCACCTGCTCGAGCTCGCCCCACACGCGGAAGCCCGCACGCGCGTAGATGCGCTCCGCCTCGGGGTTGGACACCTGGAGGAAGAGCGGCACCGTGGCCCTGCGCTGCAGCCACGTCATCAACGCCGTCGCCAGGCCGCGCCGGCGATACCTGGGGCGCGTCGCCACCTCCTGCACCAGCGCGCAGCCCTCTCCCTCATGCAGGGCCGCCATCGCCGCGGGCACGCCGTCCACGCGGGCGAGGTAGTAGTGCGACGTGGGACTGGACACCAACCGCTCCAGGTAGCGCACCCGCCAGTCGCGTCCTTCCCACCCATCGGCCCCCGCTTGAACCTCCACCAGGGACGCGATCATCTCCGGGCCCGCCACCTCCAGCGTCACGCCCGAGAACAACACCGGAAGCGGCCGGGAAGCGCTCGGCGCCCAGTGCATGAGGCGCATCCCCTGCGAGTCCTTCTGGAAGCCTCGCGCCACCAACCGCTCCACCACGTCGCCCGGGGCGCTCAGGTCATCCACCCGCACCCGCGGCACCAGCCCTCGCGCCCGGTAGAGCGCCACCACCTCGTCGATGGCGGCCTCCGGCTCCTCCGCTCGCAGCCAGCGCGCGGTGTTCGCATCCCAGTGGCCGGGATTTCCCACCTCGTGGACGAAGAATCCCCACGGCCGTGACTCGACGGTGGCGAAGCGGCGGGCCAGCGTCAGATCGAGTCCCAGGAACTGCTGACGGAAGGCGGAATCCATGGCTGCGCTCCTCGGGGCCCACGGGCGCGAGACGTGCATTGCCAACAGAGGGGAGCCCCCGCGTTCGTGACGGGCGGGCTCCTCGAACGGAAGGGGCTCGCCTGCACGCCTGCTGCCCTCTTGCACCCCCTCTGAGAGACATATATCTTATAGGCACCAAGTCACTGGGACTTATAAAAATAAGGTCGTTACCCTCGCCATGGATGAACTGGACCACCGCCTCGTCGATCTGCTGCAGCGCGATGGGCGAGCCACGCAGCTGGAGCTCTCCCGCTCGGTGGGTCTGTCCCAGCCGGCGGTGGCCGAGCGCATCCGCAAGCTGGAGGAGCGAGGGGTCATCACCGGCTACACGGCGCGCGTGGACGCGTCGAAGCTGGGCAAGGACATCACCGCCTTCATCGGCGTGAGCATCGAGCACCCCAAGTACTTCGAGGGGTTCGCCCGCAAGGTGCTGGCCATGCCCGAGGTGCTCGAGGCGCACCGCGTCGCCGGACAGGACTCGTACATCCTCAAGGTGCGCACCCGGAACACGCGCACCCTCGACTCGCTGCTCGTGGAGACGCTGCGGACCATCTCCGGCGTCACGCGCACGCACACCACCATCGTTCTGACGTCCATCAAGGAAGAGACGTACATCCACGTCTCCTCTGAAGAGCTGAAAGGAGCCTGACCATGACCGCGGCCATCCATATCCCCGCTCCTCCGCCGTTGACGCTCGCCCAGCGCATGTCGCGGATCAAGCCCTCCGCCGTCCGGGAGATCCTCAAGGTGGCCGAGCGCCCGGACGTGCTCTCCTTCGCGGGCGGGCTGCCGGCGCCCGAGCTCTTCCCGGTGGAGGCCATCGCCCAGGCGCACGCCGAGGTGTTCGCCGAGGAGGGCCCCGCCGCGCTCCAGTACAGCACCACCGAGGGCTACGGACCGCTGCGCGAGTGGATCTGCTCGCACCTGGGCGGCCAGGGCATCCACGCGGCGACGGACCAGGTGCTCATCACCAGCGGCTCGCAGCAGGGCATCGACCTGGTGGCCAAGGTGATGCTGGACCCGGGTGACGTGGTGGTGGTGGAGAATCCCAGCTACCTCGCCGCGCTGCAGGCGTTCAGCGGCTACGAGGTCTCCTACTCCGTCGTGGGCAGCGACAAGGACGGCATGCGCGTGGACGAGCTGGAGGCGCAGCTGCACAGCGTCGCCCGCAAGCCCAAGCTCATCTACCTGGTCCCCAACTTCCAGAATCCCAAGGGCACCACCCTGTCGCTGGAGCGCCGGCACGCGCTGATCCGCTTCGCCCAGCGCCACCGCATCCTCATCCTCGAGGACAACCCCTACGGCGAGCTGCGCTTCCGGGGCGAGCACCTGCCGTCGCTGGCCTCGCTCGACACCGAGGGCGTGGTCATCAACCTGGGCACGTTCTCCAAGACGCTGGCCCCCGGACTGCGCATCGGCTGGGCCGTGGGCCCGCGCGAGCTCATCCGCGCGCTCACCGTCGTCAAGCAGTCGGCGGACCTGCACACCGCCACCGTCGCGCAGCGCGCCACGGCGCGGCTCCTGTCGCGCTTCGACTACAACGCCAACCTGGAGAAGCTGCGCACCGTCTACGGCGAGCGGTGCCAGGTGATGCTCACCTCGCTGGAGAAGCACATGCCCGAGGGCACCCGGTGGACGGAGCCGGATGGTGGCATGTTCGTGTGGGTGGAGCTGCCGCGGGGCATGAGCGCGGATGCCCTCTTCCCGCAGGCGCTCGAGAAGCGCGTCGCCTTCGTGCCCGGCGCCACCTTCTTCGCCGGTGAGCCGCGCCTGGAGTTCATGCGGTTGAACTTCTCCAACCGTCCGCCGGAGCTCATCGAGGAAGGCATGCGCCGGCTCGGCACGGTCATCGCCGCCGCCCGGAGTTGAGGTATCTCCCGCGGCCATGTCCGTGAACGAGAACACCTACGACATCGCGCTCGTCACCGCGCCCACCCTCCCCGAGTGCCTGCCCGACGAGCATCTGCTCGCCCGGGCACTCGCCGCCCGGGGCCTGAAGGCCGGGCCGGTCATCTGGGATGACCCGGCCGTGGATTGGAGCCGCTTCCGGCTCGCGCTCATCCGCACCGCCTGGGACTCGGACGCGCGCCGGGACGAGTTCGTCGCCTGGGCCGGGCGCGCCGGTGCGCGCTGCCCGCTGTGGAATCCGCCCGAGGTGCTCCGCTGGAACACACACAAGGGCTACCTGCGCGAGCTCGCGGCGCGCGGCATCGCCACCGTGCCCACCGCCTGGATGGAGCGCGGCTCGCGAGCGGACGTGAAGACGCTGCTCGCGACGCACGGTTGGAGTGACGCGGTGGTGAAGCCCGCGGTGTCCGCGGGCGCCCGGGACACGCTGCGCGTCCGCCGGCCCGAGGACCTCCCCGCCGCCCAGGCCCTGGTGGAGCGGGTGCTCCCGCACAAGGACATGATGGTGCAGCCCTACCTGCCCTCGGTGGAGGGCCATGGGGAGCGCTCCATCCTCTTCCTGGGCGGCGAGCACACCCACGCCATCAAGCGCCCACCCGCCCTCTCGGGCAACCCGGGCTACGACGCCACCGCCGCCGAGCCCGCCCCGTCCTCCGAGGACGAGCGCGCCTTCGCCCGCCGGGTGCTCGCCGCCACCGGCTTCGAGCTGCTCTACGCCCGGGTGGACGTGGCGCGGGACGAGCACGGGGGACTGCTGCTGATGGAGCTGGAAGTCACCGAGCCCAACCTCTTCCTGAGGCAGGGCGGGCCCCGGGCGGTGGAGACGCTGGCGGACGCGATAGTCCACAAGGCCCGTGGGATGGCTTAGCCTGCGGGCATGCCGACTCCGGAGAAGAAGCCCCGCGCGCCTCAGGACACGCTGCCGCCCCGGCTGAAGACGCTGCTGGAGGATCTCACCCACCGGGAGCTGGCCTCGCGGCTGGAGCGCGTGTACCGGGCCGCGGCGCTGGCCATTGATCGGCTGGGGCACCTCAACATCGTCAAGTACGAGCCCACCACCCTCGAGGAGAGCGAGGGGGCGGACCTGTCGCTGTGGGAGACGATGGCCCCGGCCATCCGGGACACGGTGGTGGACGTGAACGCCCTGGTGTCGGCCATCCACGAGGCCTTCCCGTCGTCGAAGGAGGCCGCGCGCGAGGGCGCGTGGCAGCCCCCACCGCCGGGCGTGGACGAGCGGCTGTCATGGGAGGTGGAGATGGTGCTGGGCGCGTGCGCGGGGCGGCTCTCCCGGCGCGTGGCGGACCTGGGCCAGCGGGTGCGGCGGCCCGAGGTGGTGAGCGACCGGTGGGCGCTGATGGCGGAGCTGCAGTCGTTCCGCGCGGACTTCCGCGCGCAGATGGGGGACCTCGTGTACCTCACGGCGGCGGCCTTCGCGGACGTGCGGCGCGAGGACGTGGTGCCGGGCTACCAGGGACAGGTGGCGGCGGCGGCGGTGCTGCGCGGCGCGGTGGCGGAGCTGCGGCGCTCGCTGCAGTCCCGGCTGGAGCGGGCGGCGGCCATGCTCCCCAAGGAGGGGCCGGGGCTGGCGCGGCGGCTGGAGGAGATGCTGGCGGCCTTCGCGGGGATGAACGCCTCGCTGACGATGAAGACGCGCGACAAGCGCCTGGTGGTGGAGCTGCGCGAGCGGCTGCGTGCGCTGGCCTCGCTGCCGGAGCTGACCGCGGAGGAGCTGTGGACGCTGGTGGAGCCCTTCCTCGGAGAGCTGGGACGGGTGGGCGCGGAGCTGACGCAGCGCACGCTGACGGCGCACGACCGGGCGGTGTGGGCGGCGTGCGGGGCCCGGCTGGAGCAGGCCTCCATGCACCTGTTCCTCAACTCACCGGGCGCCGAGCGGGTGATACGCGAGGCGGTGGAGGTCGCGGGAGCGCTCTACGGCCGGGCGCCGGTGTTCGACGCCTTCCTGCGCAAGGTGCGCGTGAGCCTGGAGCAGTCCTTCGATGAAGCGGAGCTGCGCGAGACGCTGGAGGTGTTCCGGGAGCGTCTCGCGGCCCTGCCCTTCACCTGAGGCGGGCGGGAGACTACTTGGACTCGGCCTTGGCGCCCTCGGGCAGCGCGGCGGCGGCCGGCACCGGGAGGCGCGGAACCACCAGGTTGCGGTACTCGGTGGCGAGGGTGTCGGGCGTCATCTCCTCCTGCCACTGCTTCGGGTTGGTGTTCCACCCGTAGTCCGCGGGCACCTTGCCGCCGCCCTGGTTCTTGTAACCAATCATCTCCGGGAACTTCGCGGACCAGCGGCCGGCTGGATCCGTCTCACGGGTGATGGGCTCGCGGTTCGGGCGGGGGGTGTAGTTGCTCTTGCTCATGAGGCGTGACTCCTAGCAGGTGCGCGGCCTCTCCGGAACCCCCACGAAGGCCCGGGAGATGCCCGGACCCCCGGGGCCTACGTGGGCCCGCTCGCCGCCCGCCCGGCGGAGGGGGCCCCGGCCCGGGAGCGCCGCCTCCGCCGCGACACCGGTGGCAACCAGCTCGGTCCCAGCTCGAACACCGCGGCGAAGTAGCGCGCCTGCGCCTCGCTCCCATAACGATAGCGCCGCACACCACCCCCCTCGAGGGTCACCTCCACCCCCCACCCCTTCCCACGCCGGCGAAGCGCGACTCGCGCAATCTCCATGCCCACCCTCCCCCCTCAGGAACGCCCTTCTCATGAAAGCGGCGTGCCAAGGCGAGCCCCTGCGTCCGGTGGGTTGCGGTGTGCGGCGGTGGACAGGTGACAGCGGGACGGTAGGTGCTACAGGCCCGCCTGCCTGCCCTCCGGCCGTGTCCGGAAATCGCGGCCCGGCGACTTGTGGCCGCACAGATGCCTGCCCTGGCCACCGGCGAACGCTCACGCCAATGACAGGAATTTTTCTCCCACATGGTGCTGTGGCAGTCTATCTATCTCTGTTAAGTACGCCACGCGCAATCGCACACACCACGGGAGCAGAATCATGGCCGCACGCAACCCATCGCTCAAGCTTGCGCCGTCGAGCTCCGCGCCAGCTCTTCCCTCCACGGTCCTCGGTTGTATCACTGCCTATGAGCCAGACCGGGGCGTCCTCGTCGACTTTCCCGGCAACCCGGGGGGTCCTGTACCAGCCCGGCTGCTCATCGGCGTCAGCATCGAGGCGCTGCGCAGGGCCGCAGCGTCGCGCTGCCCGGCGGCGTTGCTCTTCGAGAATGGAGATCCCACGCTCCCGCTCATCGCCGGACTGGTGCAACCTCCGGGCTCGCAAGAGGCCCGGGTGGATGGCGAACGAATCGTCCTGACAGGCGAGGAAGAAATCGAACTGCGCTGCGGCGATGCATCCATCTCCCTGCGCAAGGACGGCAAGCTCGTCATCCGTGGAGCCTATGTCGAAACTCGCGCCAAGGGCATGAACAGGATCAAGGGCGGCTCCGTCCAGATCAATTGAGCCATGCCAACCTCACCACATCTGCTGTTTTGGGATTTGATCGAACGGCACCTGGACGAGGCCGAGTTCCTGTGGGGGGTGTGGGAGCACAGCCTCCTCGCGCCGGACTACACCCTCGATGACGTGGCGAAGGAGTCCGAGGAGCGGTTGCTGGCGCACGTCGATGGACTCGTTGCCAATGGGCCAGAGGCCGCGCGCCGACTGTTGTTCCCAGCGCTCGAACATGGCGAGCCACACCGTGTGAGCGCGGCGGCCTTGGCGCTGCTGCAGAGCCCCGGGGAAGCGGGTGTCGAGGTCGTGATGACGGCACTGCGCACGCGGCCCAAACAACGCGGGCCGCTGACGCGAGCCCTGACCTGCGCGGAGCGGCCCGACCTCCTGGGGCGCCTGCGCGGACTACTCGCGGAGCTGGATCTGGACGTTGTCGCCGCAGCGGCCGAGGTCCTAGCCTTCCACCATGAACCACTGGGTACGACCCTTCCGGTGTTGCTGGCGAGCGACTCCCCGGTGGCGGCGCGGGCACTCGCCCTCCAGGCGCTGCCGCATGAGCCAGCCCCGGCACGGTACATGGCCGCGCTGCAAGCGGGTCTGGTGGATGAAAACCCCCGCGTTGCCGCGGCCGCCATGGAGGCGGGCTGCCGGCTCGGCGTGCCTGCGGCATGGCAGCGTGTGCGGGCACGCGCTGCGGACGCGGACAAGATGGCGATGCTACTGCTCGCGCTCGGTGGAGGGCCTGCTGAGCATGCGGCACTGAAAGCCGCGCTCGCCCATGCCGCGCATCGGCCAGCGGCCCTCTGGGCGCTTGGCTTCGTGGGAACGCCCGAGGCCGTGGATACGAGTCTCGAGCTGATCAATGACAAACAGTCCGGGCACCTCGCGGGGGAAGTCTTCTCGGTGGTGACAGGCGTCAACCTCGTGGAAGCACACTTGGTGGCGCCGCCCCCCGAGGAAGACGAGCCGCTCGACCACACGGCGGAGGATGACTTGCCTCGCCCGGACCCGGTGAAGGTGCGGCATTGGTGGATGCGGCACCGCGAGAAGTTCACCCCGGGTCAACGCTATCTCATGGGTGAGCCGCGCTCGCTCGCGGGAGTGTACGCGGCGCTCGCTCATGGACCGATGCGCCGCCGCCCGGCCCTGCTCCTGGATCTCCAGCTCCGTAGCTCCGCGAAGCCCGGCCCACTTCTTCAAACACGCGCTCCCACCTGGCGGCAATACAAAGCACTCGCGGCCCTGCGTGCTCTGGCGGCTACAGAAATCGACGTGCTCCGCCCACTCCTCTGATGCAGCGCTGGGCCTCCTCCTCGATGACTGAAGGACCTCTCCAGTTTCGCCATGGAACTCGTCAATAAATCCCGCCTCCCCATGGAAGTGACGACGGCACTCGACAAGAGTGGCCGGGAACACCTCCTGCTGGTCGCGAAAGCGACCTACCGCTTCGGCGACAGCGGTCACCCTCCCGAGCTCGCGGAGGAGTCCCATCCCATCTCCCATACCGATGCCTTCGTAGGTGAGCCCGGCCTCTCCGCACCGCTCTACGAGGCGGATCTCGCGTTGGCCAAGAAGCGGTGTGATGTCATCGTGGACGCGACGGCCCATGCACCGGACGGCAGGCCCGTCACCGAGCTCGACGTGGCCATCCGCGTCGGTTCGCTCGCCAAGCAGTTCCTCGTCATCGGCGACCGGACGTGGCAACGAGGCGCCTCGCGCGTCTCCATGAGCAGACCCCAGCCGTTCACCTCCATGCCGATACACTACGGCCGCGCATTCGGGGGGAGCCCTCGGCACCGCTCCGCGGACGAACAAGACACCTATCTGGCCAATCCCATTGGCAGAGGCTTCTGTTCCGATCCCCGTGCGGACCTCGTCGATCAGATGCCACTGCCGAACACCGAGAACGCCAACCACCGGCTCAGCTCACCGAACGACCAGGTCCAGCCACTCGCTTTCGGTCCCATCGGCCGCCATTGGCACCCGCGAAAGGATTACGCCGGCACCTATGACGCACGCTGGCGGGCAGACGTCTTCCCGCTCCTGCCCGATGATTTCAACGAAGCCTTCTTCCAATCCGTGCCAGCGGATCAACAGATGGACTTCGTCCAGGGAGGCGAGGAGGTAGCGCTGCGAAACCTCGTGCCCGGCAAGCCGCTCGTCACGTTCAAGCTGCCACGACCAGACCTGGCGCTGAAGCTCCTCTACACCTCGCACCGCGCCATCGAGCTGCCCCCCGTCGTGGATACCCTGTTCATCGAGCCAGAGGCCCAGCGCTTCACGATGGTCTATCGCACGGCGCTCCCGCTCGATCGCCGCGGCCTCTTCGGCGTCAGCATCGTCGCGGCGGGCCCGGTGTGCAAACGGTGGTGGAAATCCAAGGTGCTCGGCACAGGAGACTGCGGCTGCGGCGGCGACAGCGACAACGACCCCGGTGAGGACACGGAGGATGAGTCTGCCTCGCCAGCCTTCACGGATGGGCTGGAGGTCGAGCCGTGAAGCCACGCCTCCGCGTCATCGGCTCAGGGATGTGCTGTCCGGTGGGCTTCTCTGGCCGCACCGCGCGCGCGGCGATCCGAGCCCGACTTAATCGCTTCCTGGAGTCGGAATTCGTTGACGAGCAAGCCGAGCCGCTCGTCGTCTCCCGGCTCCCATTGGGAGACCTCTGGGGGCCGCGGCGCATCGCGACGATCTTCGAGGCCGCCCTGACGGATTGTGTGGGGGGTGCTCCAGACTTCAACCCCAAGTCCACCGCACTGCTGATGTTGGTCGCGGAGCAGGGACGCCCAGGGTACAACGAAGCGTGGGCCAGGGCCTGCATGACGACCTTCGAGAAGGTCACGGGGACGGCACTCTCCGCCGAGTCTCGTGTCCTCCCGTCCGGGCGCGCGGGGCTCGCCACCGCCCTGCGCGAGGCGCACACGTTGTTGACCACTGGCGGGCGCGCCCATCAAGTCGTGGTGGCTGGCGTGGACAGCTACCTCAACGCGGAGACCATCACCCATCTGCTCCGCAAACGCCGGCTCCTGACCGAGGAGATCAGCGAAGGCTTCATCCCTGGAGAGGCAGCAGGCGCACTGCTCCTAGGCCTGGAATCACCAGGGCAGAAGGGTCTTCACGTGCTGGGAATCGGCTCCGCCGAGGAGACCGCAACCATCGACAACGACGAGCCCGTGCGGGCCCTCGGCCTCACGAGCGCACTGCGCGAGGCGCTCGCCGCGAGCGGCTACCAGATGAACGACCTCCACTTCCGCATGGCGGACGTCAGTGGTGAGCCCCTCCTGTTCCGGGAGGCCGCCATGGCCAACACCCGCCTGCTGGACCACCGCGGGGGCCACTTTCCACTGCTCCACCTAGCCGACTGCATCGGCGAGACCGGCGCAGCCATTGGCCCGCTCTCGCTCGCTTATCTCACCGATGCCATGGCGCGTGGGTACGTGCCCGGCACGCGAGCGGTGCTTCACCTCTCCAATGACGGTGGAACACGTGCCGCGGTCGTGGTCGAGCACCTCTGAGACTCAACCCCTTTTCTCCTGACGAGAGAACATGCAAACCCACGTCTACGCGAACGGCCGCGAGATTTGCAGCCAAGCAGCGGATGGCAAGTCCGCGGCAGCGTTCCCCGATGTGTGCTGGAGCCCTCCCGGCCCACCTGCCGGCCCCGTCCCGGTGCCCTACCCAAACACCACCTTCGCGAAGGACCTCACGGACGGCACGCGCACCATCCTCATCTGCGGCACCATGGTGGCCCAGAAGGACAAGAGCTACTTCTCCACCAGCACGGGCAACGAGCCAGCCACATCCTCCTACGCCAAAGGTCTCAACACCGGCGTCATCAAGGGCAAGGCCTATTTCACGAGCTGGTCGATGGACGTGCTCGTCGAGGGCCTGAACGTCGCGCGCCATCAGGATCAGATGACGCACAACCACGCGAGCCCGGGTGGCAATACTCCGGCACAGGTGTACTTCGACGATGCCGCAAAGACGGCGAAGGGCCGTTGTGCCCAGGACTTGCAGAAGATCGACAAGGAATGCGGCCCAGAGCCGGAGGATGGCAAAGACAACGCCCAAAACCTACAGCGCGCCCGCAGGAACTTCCTCAAGAAGATGACCAAGCGCCTGGAAAAAATCACCGAGAACGTCAAGAACAAGCTCGACAAGAATGCAAATACCTCCTGGATGGAGCATTGTGACGGGCTGTGGCTCAAACCAAACACCCGCTATCCAGAGCAGATAAAGCAACTAACCGAGCAACTCGGCAACATCAAGGACGACCTGAGTTCTGTCACGTCCAGTCTGGTCAAGCCACTCGTCGAGAAGCTGGAGAAGGAACTTCTTGAGAAGCTCGGAAAGGAGGCCACGGAGCGGGCGCTCAAGCTGGGGGCACGCTCCGCTGCACGCTGGGCAGTAGGCGCGAGCGGTGCTGCAGTCGCGGGAGTCGGTGCCATCGTGACCGAAGGAATCGCGACGGCCTGGAACATCTACGACTGGGCTTCCACGGCCTACGAAGGCTACCAACTCTCAAAGACAGCATTGGCCTCCATCTCCGAGATCAAAGAAGTGATGGGCGACTTCGAGGGTGCGCTCAAGAGCATGGACGGTGTTCTGAATGAAGCGAAAAGGAACCCCCAAAAAGCGATGGCCGACGCGATGGACCTGTTCTCACGGCTCAATGCATGCACGCGCGCGCGCAGGTGCATCCTCGTTCCGTACAAGAACACCAGTTCCCTGAAGGCCATGAGGGGCACAGGCTGCTGTCCGGGGCAGACAGGCCACCACGTACTTCCCGACGAGATGACCAAGGGCGGCCACTGCCCGGGGTACAAGCCGGGCGATGCGCCAACGGTTTGCGTCGAGGGAATCAATAACTTCCATGGCTCGCACGGCAGGATCCACGACAAACTGGTCAAAGCCGTGGCGGACTACAAGGCAAGTGGTATTTTCTTCGAAAACACGGAAATGAGCTACGGAAGGGCCCGGGACATGGGAGTTGCAAGCATCATGCACACCTTTCCCGAGTCGAAATGTGACCCGGACTGCCTGAAAGCCCAACTCGACAGCTATTACAAAAACAAATGCATGGGCACAGTGCCTGCTGTCGCTGGCAGGAAGGGCAGCACGGGAGATGCCGAGGACGCAGGCGACGCCGGGGAGTAAAGAGTCCCTGTCCCGCCCCCCATCAGAACGAAGATATACATGCTGATCAACCAGAGCGACTACGAACGGTGTTTTGGCGGCTTCACCATCATTGATTGCGCCATTCGCAATCGGAACATCTTTTATTTTGTCACCCTGTCGGATTATGATGAGGATCAACGCCCACCTGCGGATGAGGATCGAACCACCCGGGTAGTTGTCTACTTCGCGGAGAGGCCAGCCAACAAGCGCTGGACCTACGTGTCCTATGAGGGCTATGCAGGAATGCGCGCTGGCGCATCCCAGCGGCCCAACGAAAAATTCATCGGCATCGACCGAGGCCGACAGGTCGTGACGATTGGTGGCGGTGCCCTGGAAAAAGAGCAAGACATTCCCACAGGGCGGCGCGGCCCGGCACGTGGCGGCATTCGGAAGATCCGGACCATCGACGGCCTTCTCCACGTGTGCACGGGGTATCGGGGCTTGGCACGCCGGGACGACCGCAACCAGTGGACGTCGCTCTGCACGGGGCTAGATTTCACGCCCGACCCGGACGTGGACTCGGGCGAGTACGGCTTCGATGATTTCGACGCCTTTGACCCCAACGACTTCTACTGCGTGGGCGGCAAGGGAGACGTGTGGCACTTCGACGGCAACGCCTGGGAGCGCATCGAGTTCCCAAGCAACATGGTGCTGGAGACGGTCTGCTGCGCGGGCGATGGCTGGGTGTACATCAGCGGCACGGGTGGAAACATCTGGAAGGGCCGGCGTGACAACTGGAAGCTCATCCACCGCGACCAGATGGCCCTGCCCTTCAAGGACATGGTCTGGTTCCAGGACCGGGTGTATTGCACCTCCGATTATGGGTTGTGGGAGATCGTGGGCGATGAGTTGCGTGAGTGCGATGTGCCCCCTCAAATCAAGATCAGCTCCGGCAACCTGGCGGTCGCGGACGGAGTGATGTTGCTCGCGGGCGCATATGGCTGCTCGTATTACGACGGCCTCACCTGGAAGCACATCCTCGACACTGCTGCGTTCTCACCCGTATCGCTGTAGCTCCCCGGGCGCTCCACTCTCATTTGAAAGACGGTGCTTCAACATGGTTGCTCGATCGCATGTCCATGCACTGGGAGAGTCCCCTCTCTTCGTGTTCGAGGTCGAAGGTTGCTCGGACCCCCTGAGGGTGGTCCGCTTCTCGGGAACGGAGGGCGTGTCGAGCCTCTTCGAGTTCCAGGTGGAGCTGGCCAGCACGAATCCGTACATCGACTTCGCGGATATGCTGGGGAAGTCGGCGCTCTTGACACTGCGTGGCGAGTTGGTGCCCAGATTCCTGAATGGGCTCATCAGCCGCTTCGAACAACTCAACGAACTGCCGCACTACACGCTCTACCGGGCCACGGTGACACCGTTGGCGTGGCGACTCGAGCAGCGCTACGACTGCCGGATCTTCCAGAAGCTGGACACTCCGGCCATTCTCAAGAAGGTCTTCGACACAGCGGGGATTCCGGCGGACCGGGTACGGTTCGTGCTGACGAACAATTACGAGCCGCGCGACTACTGCGTGCAGTACCGGGAATCGGATTGGGCCTTCGTCAGCCGCCTGATGGAAGAGGACGGCATCTTCTATTTCTTCGAGCACGCGGCGGACAAGCACGTGTTGGTGCTCGGCGACGGGAAACCCGCCCTGAAACCCATTGATGGACCGGATGCGCTGTGCTTCCGCCGGGAGACAGGAATGGTGGTGTTGGAGGACCACGTGCGCCGCTTCCGCTTCAGCGAGGAGGTCCGTTCGGGCAAGGCGACCCTGCGGGACTACAGGTTCAAGCAGCCGGGGCTGAAGATGGAGGTGGAACACAAGGCGGAGGTGGACTCGGACCTGGAGGTGTATGACTATCCGGGCGAGTACCAGGATCCCGCTCAAGGAACGCTGGCAAAAGGAAAGACAATCGCCAGGGTGAGGCTGGAGGCATTCCAGGCGACGAAGCGCGTGGGACGGGGAGAAAGCGACTGCGAGCGGCTGTGCCCTGGGCGGATGTTCACGCTGGAGGAGCACCCACGAGGGGATTACAACGGGCGCTATCTGCTCACCCAAGTGAAGCACGAGGGCCAACAGCCCCATGTCCTGGACGAGGAGTCCCAGGGCGGGGAGTTCAGCTACTCCAATGAGTTCATGTGCGTACCGCACCATGTGCCGTACCGGCCGGCGCGGGTAACGCCAAGGCCCCACGTCAAGGGCTCACAAACGGCGGTGGTCGTGGGACCCGCTGGCGAAGAGATCTACGTCGACGAGTGGGGCCGGGTGAAGGTGCAATTCCACTGGGACCGGCAAGGACAGATGGACGAGCACAGCTCGTGCTGGGTACGCGTGAGCCAGCTCTGGGCAGGTGAGGCGTGGGGAGCGATGTTCATCCCCCGCATCGGCCAGGAAGTCATTGTCGACTTCATCGAGGGTGACCCTGATCGGCCCATCATCATCGGCCGCGTGTACAACGGAAACAACCTAGTTCCCTACGCACTGCCTGCGGAGAAGACCAAGAGCACGATCAAATCCAACTCAAGCCTGGATGGTGGCGGCTACAACGAGCTGCGCTTCGAGGATGAGAAGGGGCAGGAGCAGGTCTTCATCCACGCCCAGCGGAACATGGACGTGCACGTGAAGAACGACTCATTCGAGGACATCCTCCACGACCGGCATCAGACGATTGGTAGCGTAGGCAAGGGTGGAAAGGTGGGGGATCAGAACGAACTGGTGTACCGGGACAAGAGTCTAACGGTACACCGGAACAGCCAGGAGCAGGTGGGCGGGAGCATGAAGCTCCTGGTGGGAGGTATCGACGGCGATGGAGACATCGACATTGTCATCAAGTCGAACCGGCTGGAGTTGGTGCACAAGGACAGCCATCTGCACGTGAAGCAGAACCTGAACGAGAAGGTGGATGAGACCCACTCGCATACGGTGGGCAAGGATCTGCAGGTGAAGGTGGGGCAGAGCACCGCGCTGGAGTCGGAAAAGGAGATCCATCTCAAGTCGACGAAGATCGTGATCGAGGCATCCAGCGGAATCACGCTGAAAGGACCGGGGGGGTTCATCACGATCGACGCACGAGGGGTCGCCATCAAGGGCAAGCTCATCCAGCACAACACGGGAGGCGCGGCCCTGACAGGAAGCGGAGCGAGCCCGACCGAACCCGCTGACGCGGTGGAGGCTCAGCCCACCATCCCGACCAAGGCCGACAACGGGAGTGCGCCATGAACCCCGGCGGGTTCGCGTTCCCAGCCGCCTGACACCACCACCTGCGCCTGCCCAGGGCGCTGGGTTATCGAGGGATTGGAGGGAGTACCCCCACCAGGGTGGCATGGTGTGCGGCGGTGGACTGGTACCGGGGACGGTAGGTGCTACAGGCCCGCCTGCCTGCCCTCCGGGCGTGTCCGGAAATCGCGGCCCGGCGACTTGTGGCCGCCGATTGCTGCGTTACGTGAAAGGCATGACCGGAATCACTGAGAAGAACACGGGTGACGCTGTCTCGGAGTTCACCCTTCCCGATGGCTGCATGCTGTGCGGCGGCGCGGTGACCATCCGCAGCACGCCGGGAAACGGCGCGCACAGCTACTGCCCGCACTGCCACTGGCTGTCGCGCACGCGGCTGCGCATGCGCAAGGAGGGCCTGGAGATCGCCTACGCCACGCAGGCCTTCGCGTAGGCCGCACCCAGGCTCTCAGTGCAGGAGCCACAGGGTGAAGGGCACCGTGGCGAACGAGAGCGGAATGCCCAGCCCCACCATGAGGGCGGAGAGCTCCGGGTCCAACCCGTTGTCCGCGGCGAGGATGGCGGCGGTGACCATGGGAGCCATGGCGGCCTGGAGAACGGACACCTCGAAGGTGAGCCGGCCCATGCCGGGCAGCAGCAGCAACAGGAGCGCGATGGCGAGCGGCGCCAGCGCCAGCTTGTAACCGAGCCCCAGCGCGAGCGCGCGCATCCGGCCCTTCACGCCCGAGGGCCGCAACTGGAAACCCACGGAGAAGAGCGCCAGCGGGGTGAGCAGATCTCCCAGCCGGCCGAGCACCACGTCCACGGCCTCGGGCCAGTGCCACGGGTGCAGGAGGAACGCCGTCACCAGGGCGAGGAAGGGGGGGAAGGTCACCACCTTCTTCAGCAGTGCCCCGGTGCGGGTGTCCTTCGCGGCGGCGTGCGAGGCGAAGAGCGTGGCCACCGTGCCCAGCACCAGGAACGAGCCGAGCTGATCCACGACGACGGCCACGCGCAGCGCCTCGCGGCCCATGAGGCCCTCGATGAGGGGCAGGCCCACGAAGGCGGTGTTGCTCAACCCGCCGGTGAGGACGAGCGCCGCCACGGTGCCGGGCGGAAAGCCCAGCCGCGGGCCCAGCGTGCGGAAGAAGAGCCACGAGCCACCGAAGATGAGCCACGGCGTGGCGGCGGCGGCGAGCAACTCGGGGGCGAGCGTGAGGCGGTGCACCGCGCGCAGCACCAGCGCGGGCAGGGCGATGTTGAGCACGAAGGCGTTGAGGGCCAACGCCGTCTGCTCCGGGAAGCGGCCGCTGCGCCGGGCGAAGGCACCCAGCAGGAGGCTGGCGGCCAACAGGCCCACGAGCTGGCTCACGAGGAACGCCTCCCGGAGGAACGCGTCGCGGGACGGCCCTCGCCGGACAGGAGCGGGCGCTCGCGGTGGATGAGCTCGGTGAGGAAGTGGAGGGTGGCGCGCACACGCGCGTTGTGCTGCAAATCCGGATGGACCACCAGCCAGATGTCACGGCGCAGCGAGGCCACGAGGGGCGCCACCCGCCGCAGCCCCGGCTCCCGGTCTCCGCACAGGCACGGCATCACTCCCACGCCCATGCCCGCGGCGGTGGCCGTCACCACCGACAGCAGCGAGTTGCAGCGCACCGCCACCCGGGCGCCGGCAGCGGCCTCGGCCAGCCAGCGGGACTCGGGCCACTTCGCCGCGGCGTCCGCGTAGCCGATGACGTCGTGCCCCGCGAAGCCCCGCGCCGGATCCGGTGCACCGCGCCGCTCCAGGTACGCCTCGGAGGCATAGGGGGCGATGGCGATCTCCCCCACCTTGCGAGCCACCAGCGTGTCCCCCTGGGGCCGGGTGAGGCGGATGGCGATGTCGGCCTCGCGCCGGGCCAGGTCCAGCGCGCCGTAGTCGGTGAGGAACTGCACCTCGATGCCGGGGTGGCGCTCGCGGAAGGGGGCGAAGCGCGGCAGGACGATGTCCACGGCGAAGGCCTCGGTGAGGGTGATGCGCACCACGCCCTCCAGGCGCGCGTCCTCGCCACTGGCCCGGCGCTCCACCGCGAGCGCCGCCGCCTCCATCTCCTCCACCGCCGAGCGGATGCCTCGCCCCGCATCCGTCAGCACCAGCCCCGAGGGCGTGCGATCGAAGAGCTTCGAGCCCAGCTCGTCCTCGAGCGCCGCGAGCCGCCGGCCCACGGTGGAGGCATCCACCTCCAGGTCCCGCGCGGCCGAGGCGAGCGTCCCCTCCCGCGCGATGGCGAGGAAGTAGCGGAGATCATTCCAGTCCGGCACGCCCTGCAAATTCGCATGCCCCCCCTGCAATCTCCAGCGTTTTCGCAAGGGGTGCTTCCGGGGCATTCCTTGGCTCGCCCGGGCCGCACGAAGCGGCCGGAGCCAGACCTCTGGAGAGAAACCATGAAGACGATGAACCGCCTCGCGCTGACCGTTGTCACCCTGGGCCTCGTGGCCGGCTGTGCCACCGCGGGAGGAGCGTCGGGGACGCGCGTGAAGACGAACGAGCTGACGGGCGCATGGACGAGCGCGGTGTGCGAGGCGATGCCCAACCCGGACGGCTCGAAGACGTACTTCAAGCGGAACTTCCAGCTGACGGAGAAGGACTGGTCGCTGAAGTTCGAGACGTTCGGGGACGAGGGCTGCACGGCGAGGCTGTTCACCGCGCGCTTCGAGGGCCCGTACACGCTGCAGAAGGACTCGGAGAAGGTGGAGGGGGCGACGGAGGGGAACTTCGGCTTCGCGCGGCACTACATGACGGCGCACGTACAGCCGGTGGCGGACTGGTTCCAGGGGGCGAAGTGCGGGACGGGGACGTGGAAGGTGGGCGAGGAGCAGGAGACGAGCACGACGGGGTGCGTGTTCCTGAGGCCGGTGACGGCGTGCGGAACGGACCACGACATCGTGAAGGTGGAGGGCAACCAGCTCTTCTTCGGGAAGCGGCCGGCGGACGGTGACATGTGCACGCCGGACAAGCGCCCCACGGCCCTGACGCCCGTGGCCGTGGTGCGCGGCTGAGCCACTCCTCCCTCGCCCACCGGGAGAGGGGTCGGGGGTGAGGGTGCCACGGCTCCCGGGATGAGCCCGTGTACCTCTTGTCGCTCTGGGAGAAGACGGGCTCCCATGGTTCGATACACCCTGCGCTCGAGGAGGGGTTCACCATGCAACCGTGGAGCATCGGCATCGTCTGTGCCCTGATCTGGACCCTCCCGGTAGCAGCCGCAGAGCCGAAGGAGACCCAGCCCGAGCCCACCTCGTGGAGCCCCTCCGCTCCGCTTCAGGCCTCCGCGCTGTTCGCCGCAGGCGGTGGTGAGCCCGCGAGCCCTGACCGCGGAGCCTGGATCTCGAGCGATGGAAAGAGCATCGCCTTCTTGAACCGCGAGTCCTCTGCCGCCGAAGGCACCGCCCGCGCGCTGGTCGTGAAGGATGTGGAAACGGATGCCGTCGTCTTCGAGAAGGTGCTGTTCTCAGAGGAAGAGAGTCTCCGCCGAAGCGGACCGGAGCTGGAGCGGCTGGCGAGGTCCCGTGCATGGGAGGCGCGTTCCTACCTGGGCCAGCGCGAGTGGAAGCCCCTGCTCTACCGCGAGAATCCTCAACATGACGCGGAGTTCTTCTCGGATGCCTGTTTCATCCAGCGGCAACGTCCGAAGCGCTCGGTGTCCCTGGAGGATCTCAAGCTCTCGTACCAGGAACCGCGGCTCCAGATCTGGCGCCGGGGCAAGAAGGTGCTCGACCGGCGTTTCCCCTCCTGGGGAGTTCGCCAGCAAGGGTGCGAGCACGCCAGTCCCTCGTGGCTGAATGGCACCTTCGTCAACCTGGAGCGGAACGTGGTGCTGATCGAACTCGGCTTCTGCGGAGTGGACAGCTGCCCCGAACCGCCAGCGGCGTTCCACGTGCTCCGCCTCCCTCCGGACAAGTCTCGCGCGGCAAGCACGCCTCCCACTCAGACGAAAGCTCCGCCCCAGGGCCCGTTCGTCGGGTATGAGAAGCCGAACGCCGTCAGCGCGTCGCTCTACGCAACCGGGTTCCCCGCCATCTCGGAGGACGGGACGCTCGTAGCCCTGGCGGAGGTCTTCGCGGATGGTGAGCGCAAGGACCCCAACCTGCTCATCACCGTACGCAACTCCCAGACCAACGAAGTCGCCTGGAAACTGCCTGTGCTCGAAGCCGGAGAGGTGTCACCCGTTCAGCGCTCATTGCCTCTGTCCCAGGCGCTCGACAAGAAGGTGCTCGAGAGGATCCGGCAGGTGAATGACTCCCTTGGCAGGACACAATGGGTGACGCTGGAGGAACAGCCCCTCCAGCCCATGATGACGGAGAGCTGCCAGCAGGCTCCTACACAGAAGCTGCAGCTGCCCCAACTGGAGATGACGTTCAACCAGGGTCATTTGGTGCTGAAGCGGGCCGGGAGCGCTCCACCCATCGAGCTGAAGCTGAATCGCGGAAGCGACAGCGGAGCGGACGCGTGCAAGGCGGCCAGCCGAATCTTCATGGACACCGCCTACATGGACTCCACCAGAGGAGTCGTCCTGTTGCGCCTCACCACGTGCGGCGACGAAGCATGCCCGGCCCAGGACAGGTGGTATCATTCCATCAAGCTGCGTTGAGCGGGCGCAGCCTCGCGCTTCAGGCCGGGAACATGCGCCCGCGGAGTTCCTCGAGCCCACGCGGCGAGCACAGCTCTTCCGAGAAGAGTACGTCGAGCGCACGCTGGGCCAGCCCAGCCGCGGACGCTGCGACGAGCACCCGGCCACACTCCTCGAGCTGCTCTCGAATCAGGCCGATCTCGCCGTACATCTCGGCGAGCTTCATGCGGTCCTCGACCGACAGGTCACGCTTCATCTCCGCGATGACCTGGCGCAGCTCCACCGTCTTCCCATCCGCGCGCTGCACCGTGGGCTCGGGCTCCTCATCATCCAGGTCTTCGGCGAGCAGCGGCCAGATGTCCGTCAGCAGCGCGGAGTCCTGCACCAGCAGGTGTCCCACGCGCTGGGCACACGCCTGACACGAGGCGCCAGCGAAGCGCGGCAGGTTCAGCGCCGGAGAGGCTCCAGCGCCACAGAGCAGACAGGTGGCCAGGTCGGTGGTGGGCTCCATGGGGCACTCCCTTAACGTCCTCGCCCGGCCAACGCCATCTCCACGCGTCCCTCTGTCACCTTTCTACCTGGCTGCCCCCCGGGTGAGCCCCGGAACGCCCCTCTTCAGCGCTCCACTCCCAGCAACGCCGCGAACAGCTCACGCGGGTCGATGCTCGCCGGGAGCCCAGAGACTCCTCCGTCGTTCACCTCGACCACCATCCAGCGGCCGTCCTCGAGCATCGCGACATCCATGGTGAAGAAGCGCGCATCAACCTTCCGCGCGAGCCGCTCGAACGCCGAGAAGTCCGGGACGTCGACATCGAAGTCATCGTAGGACTCCGCCGCCAGCAGCCGCCCACGCCCGAAGAACAGCCGGAACTCCAGGTGCGCCGGCCCGCTCGGCGTCCGCCCCCGCACCTTCAACGGCAGGAAGCGCCTGACCACGAAACCCCGCTCGAAGCGGTCCCCGCGCTCCTCCAGCAGGTTGCCGCAGATCCGCTCGAAGTCCTCTCCCCGTGCTTCGCCGCCGGGTGTTGCTCCACTTCACCCGCGTGCCGGGAGCGGAGACCCCCTCTCTTGGAGGACGGACCCGCGCTGCGTTACAACTCGCCGCGCCGCTCCTCCTTCAGCCCTGGAGACTCCCCCGGTGAAAGTCGTTCATTCCCCGCTGCACGCCCGCCATGACGGCGGCATGGAACTGCATCGCGGCGAGCTGGTGCCGTGCTTCGAGATGCCCGTGCGCGTCGACTACATCCTGAAGGCCGTGGAGCGCGCCGGACTCGAGCTCATCGAGCCACGCTCCTTCGCCCACGAGTCCCTGCTGCGCGTCCACGACGCCGGGTTCGTCGAGTTCCTGCGCACCGCCCATGCGGAGTGGCGCTCGCTCGGCAAGCAGGGCTTCATGCTGCCGAGCGGTTTCCCCGCCCGCAGCCTGCGCCGGGACCACATCCCCTCCGGCATCAACGGCAAGATGGGCTACTACGCCTTCGACTCCAGCACGCCCATCGTCGAGGGCACCTGGGACGCCGCGCTCGCCGCCGCCCACTGCGCCCTGACCGCCGCCGCGCTCGTCTCCGAGGGTGAGAAGGGCGCCTATGCCCTGTGCCGACCGCCCGGACACCACGCAGGACACTCGGTGTACGGCGGCTACTGCTTCCTCAACAACGCCGCCCTCGCGGCCCAGCACCTGCGTGACCGGGGCTTCGCCCGCGTCGCGGTGCTCGACGTGGACTACCACCACGGCAACGGCACCCAGGACATCTTCTGGGAGCGCTCCGATGTGCTGTTCATCTCCATCCACGCGACCCCGGAGACGGACTATCCCTACTTCCTCGGCTATGCAGACGAGCGCGGGGCCGGCGCCGGAGAGGGCTACACCCTCAACCTCCCCCTGGCCCGCGGCACTGGCTGGAAGGAGTACGGCGCCGCCCTCGGAGCCGCGCTGGATGCCATCGGGACGTTCTCGCCCGACGCCCTGGTGGTGTCGCTCGGCGTCGACACCTACGAGGGCGATCCCATCAGCGCCTTCAAGCTCGCCCAGGAGCACTACCCGCTCATCGGACAGCGGCTGGCCGACCTGAAGCTGCCCACGGTGTTCGTGCAGGAGGGCGGCTACGCGGTGGATGAGATCGGCACCAACGTCGCCGGGGTGCTGGAGGGATTCCTGAGCCGGCGCTGAGCTCAGGGCCGGTTCTGGGTGACCGCCGAGAAGCGCGAGGATACGCCGCACGGGGACTCCAATCCGGGGGAAGTGCGGCGCGAGGGTAGTGCAACCCCCGGAGGGCGGGCCAGCCTTCAGCTTCCCCCGGGGAACCTGCCCTGGAGGCGTGCGCGAAGCACCGCCCCGAGCACACTCGCCGTGTCCTCGGGCAGACGCGCGAGGTGCGTGTAGAGCGTCTCCTCCACCTGCGCGAGCGTCTCCGGCGGCACCCCGGCCTCCCTCATGCCCACGAGCACGGTATAGGCCGCCAGGCCGAGCGGCTCGGCGAAGCCTCCCGACTCCTCCCAGAACTCCTCGAAGCAGGGCACCGCCTCTCCGGAGGCGACTCGCATCAGGCGCCCCACGTTGACCTCCCAGTACGCCCGGTACGCGTCCTGGGCCTCGGGGCTCGGGAAGGGACCCTGGCGCACCTCGATGCGCGTGCCCTCTCCGGAAGGCTCGAGCACCAGGGAGACGCGCGTCGTGCCGGTGCCGTACTCCCCGCCGTCCCACGACAGCTCCATCAACAAGCCCCGGCCCGGGAACACCTCGAGGATGCAGCCCTTCTGGACCCGGGGCGCGCCCTTCGCGTCGAGCACGTTCACCTGGAACGGCTCGCCCGCCTCCACGTCTCCCTCCTCCCCGAGCCGCTGGCCGCCCGGAGGCGCCCCGTACCAGCGCCGCATCAGCAACGGGTCCTCGATGGCCGCGAAGACCCGCTCCAGGCTCTGCGCCACCCACCACTCCATCGTCAGCTCGCTCATGCCGCCACCACCCCCGTGCGGGTCCGCAGCTCCATCTCGGGCACCCGCGCGAGCAGCTCTTCCGACAGACGGTACTGCTCCACCACCAGGCTGATGCGCGCCGCCGAGAGCCGCGGGGCTCCGGCCTGGACCGCCACCACCTCGTGCACCAGGTCTCCCCGGAACGTCACCAGCGCGCCCGGCCTCGGCTCCAGCACCGCCACCTCCCTGCCCCGGTGGTACAGCCGCAGCGCGCCTCCCGCGAGCTGCTCGGGCACCTGGACGTAGAGCACGCTCACGGCGATGGGACAGTCGATGCCCGCCCCGTAGAACATCATGCTCTTGTCCAGGTGGTCATCCACCCCGCGCCCGTTCTGGATGAGCAACGGGTTGAGCAGGAACGCGTTGCAGCCCGGCAGCAGCGCGGCGTCGAGGAACGGCGCGAAGGCGGGAAAGCGGTCCTTCACGTCGGAGACGGCCTCGCGCCGGAACGTCACCGAGAAGCCATAGGTGCCCGAGAACTGCGACGTCAGGTTCGTCTCCCCGAGCAGCGAGGAGCCCAGGATGTAGGACCGGATGGCCTCGAGCTCACCGGGAGGCAGGGCCTCGGGTGTGCGGCGGAAGAAGGTCTGGAGGCGGAAGGCCCCGCTCCAGGGCGGTTGGAAGCGCATGCGAAAGTCTCCGGTCTCAGCCGGATCCTACGCGGGCACCCACTCGCGGAGTAGGGGGGAAACCCGCCGCTGGCGCCCACGGGCCTCTTCCCGCAAGCTGCGCCCCGTCATGAAGCACCTGTTGGGGCGACTGAGGGCGGAACTCCAGGCGACGGCGGGAGGACTGCCGGGCACGTACTGGTACCTGTGGACGGGCACGCTGGTGAACCGGCTGGGCTCCTTCGTGGTGCCCTTCCTGGCGCTCTACCTCACGCGCGAGCGCGGCTTCCGGGTGGAGGAGGCCGGCATGGTGGTGTCCCTGCACGGCGTGGGCGGCGTGCTGGCGGGGCTCGTCGGCGGGACGCTGGCGGACCGGGTGGGCCGGCGCAAGACGCTGCTCTCGGGGCTGTGGCTGGGCTCGGCGGCGATGCTGTCCATGGGCTTCGCCCGGGAGACGTGGCACATCTGCGTGTCCGCCTTCCTGCTCGGCCTGCTGGGCGAGCTGTACCGGCCCGCGGTGTCGGCGGCGATCTCCGACGTGGTGAAGCCCGAGGACCGGGCACGCGCCTTCAGCCTGCTGTACTGGGTCATCAACGTGGGCTTCGCCATCGCCCTGCCCCTGGCGGGTCTGGCCTCGCGCTTCGGCTTCCTCGTGCTCTTCGTGGCGGATGCCTGCACCACCTTCCTCTACGGAGTGCTCGTCTGGTGGAAGGTGCCGGAGACGCGCCCCGCCCAGGCGGCCCCGGCAGCGGAGTCCTCCCGCCGGCTGCCCTCGCTGGCGCCCTTCCGGGACGAGGTGTTCCTCGCCTTCGCCCTGTCCATCGTCCTCACCTCCATCATCTTCTCCCAGGGCAACGTGACGCTGCCGATGGACCTGACCGCGCAAGGCATGTCGCCCGCGATGTTCGGCACGGTGCTGGGGGTGAATGGCGTGCTCATCGTGCTGCTGCAGCCCTTCGTCGGCCGGGCGCTGGGCCAGATGCGGCGCGCGACGGCGCTGGCCTGGGCCTCGGCACTGACGGGGCTGGGCTTCGGGCTGCACGCGCTGGGCGCGAACCCGTGGCTGGCGGCACTCGCGGTGGGGGTGTGGACGCTGGGAGAGATTGCCCAAGCGCCCGCGGCCTCGGCCGTGGTGGCGGACCTCGCGCCCACCGAGCAGCGCGGCACCTACCAGGGCGCCTACTACATGCTGTGGGCCCTGTCGGCCAGCATCGCCCCCACGCTCGGCTCGTGGGTGCTGGGGCGCTTCGGCTCCTCCGCGCTGTGGGGCGGCTGCCTCGTCGTGGGCCTGTTCGCCGCCGGCTGGCACCTGGCCATCGCCGATGCCCGCCGCCGCCGCATGGCCGCCCTGCGCCTCACCCGCACCGACGTGAGCGCCGCGCTGGACTGAGGCCCCTCACGCCGTCACGAGCGGGGCTCCGCAGCCGCGGCGTCGCGCCGGAAGCCATACACCCAGGCCGCCGCCGCGCCGAGCGCCGGCAACACCACGGACAGGGTGAGCACGCCGAACACGGCGTCATTCACGGGCTCGCCGGTGGCGTCCACGCCGGACACGCGCAGAAACGCCTTCACACCGGTGACGAACCAGTTGGCGAAGTTGGACACGATGAAGGCCCACGCGAGCCGGCGCTGGCCCGTGGCCCCGTAGCGCAGCATCGGCAGCGTCCAGGCCACACCCAGCAGCAGGAAGGCCCCCATCAGCGCGTTGAGGTGCGAGGCGAGCGCGGCATGAGCATCCGCCGGCACCTTGCCCGTCATGGCCGCGGACACGAAGCCGCCGGTGAGCAATCCCAGCAGGGTGAGCCACGCGGCGGCATGCGCCATCAGGCGCGCGGCGGGCAACGGGGCGGGAGTGGAGACAGCGGCGGAAGCGGGAGCAATCTCCTCGCTCGGAGGCACGGGACGCAGGGCGGTCGTCATGGGATGCCCCACTCTACCGGGAGAGCGGCCAGCCAGACGAGCCACCCCCCATTTCGAGCCAGCGGACCACGCGGCGCCTGTCCGGCCGCCTGCTCGCATTCCGGGAATGAATGTGAGAGCACCGCTCTCCCGCCCCTCTGGACAGGAACCGCCCCATGCCGTTCCCGCCGCTCCGCTGGAGTCTTCTGCTCGCCCTCGTGTGCCTGCTCGTTCCCGGTCTCGCGCCCGGCGCGGACGCGAAACGCAAGCGGGCGAAGACGGCCGTGTCCAAGCACCTCGTCAAGCTGCCCGGTGGCGAGTCGCTGCGCCGTGACGCCGCGGCCTCCTTCCAACGCATGGCCACCGAGGCCCGCGCGGACGGCATCTGGCTCTGGGTGACGAGTGGCTACCGCACCCGCCGGGAGCAGCGTCTGCTCTACGAGCGCTACCGCAAGGGCCTGGGCCCCAAGGCCGCGCGTCCCGGCCAATCCAACCACCAGCGGGGCCTGGCGGTGGACGTCGTCGTCGGCGACGAGGAGTCCCCCACGTACCACTGGCTCGCGGCCAACGCGTGCCTCCATGGTTTCCGGCGCACGGTGCCCTCCGAGCCGTGGCACTGGGAGTACCGGCCGCGCACCACCCGCGCGCCCGCCCCCGGCACCGACTGCACCGGCCAGCCCCGGCCCTCCGAGGAGCCGCCGCGTACGGCCTCCAAGGACCTCAGCTGACGCCGGGACTCGGCACCCGAGTGCCCACTGGCGAGCATCCGTCTCGCGCCGCTGTCGCATTCCTGCTGCGGGGTGACGCAAGTGCTCGCTAGCGAGCACCCACAATGTCTTGCTGTGTCATGACTGCCCTCGGGTAGGAGGCAATGCGCGAAGGCAGGCAGCAATGTGGGCGGCCTGTCCATGACCGCCCTCCTGCTCACAGCCCTGCTCTGGCACGCCGGCCTGCCCGCGGGTGCCCTGCTGGCCCAGACCGGACCGGGGGCCGCCGTGTCTCCGCCCTTCCAACCCCAGGTCTCCGACCCGCTGCTCGAGCCCGTTCCTCCGGCGCCGGTGCAGGTGGGCTCCTGGGACGAGGCGCTCACGCTGTTGCGCCAGCAATCCACGGACCTGCGCGTCGCACTGGCCCGGGTGGAGTCCGCCGCGGGACAACGGCGCGTGGCCCTCGCCGGACTGCTGCCCACCGTCAACGGCTCGGCCGGTGTCCAGTCCAACGTGCTCGACCCCTCGACGCCCTTCATCGGGGGCGGCGTGGGCGGCGGCGGTATCGGTGGAGGCGTCGGGGCCGGTGGAGGTGACGGCCCACGGCCCACCACGCCCCTGGGCACCGCCACGGTGACGGCCTCCGTGCCCCTGCTCAACTGGAGCGCCATTCAATCCCTGCGCTCGGCCAGCGCCTCCCGCCGCGCCGCCGAGCTGTCCGTGGACGAGACGCGCCGCCAGCTCACCGGGGAGCTCGCCCGGGCCCTGGCGCGGGTGGCCTCCTCCGAGCGGCTCTCCGAGGTGAACCGCGTCAACCTGCGCTCCGCCCTGGAGCGGCTCGCGCTGGCCCAGCGGCGGCTGGAGCTGGGCGCGGGTACCCAGCTGGACGTCATCCGTCTCCAGCAGGACGCGGAGTCGGCGCGCTCCTCCGTGGTGTCCGGGGACAACTCGCTGCTGCAGGCGCGGGATGCGCTGGCGTTGATATTGGGCCAGGAGCAGCCGGTGGGACTGACGCGCGGCGTGTCCCTGGAGGAACTGCTGAATCGCGGCCAGGCGCAGTGCCAGAACCTCCAGGAGCTGGAGAAGCGGCCGGACCTGGCGGCGGCACGCGCGCAACTGGAGGCGGCCGGGCACGACGTGTCGGCGGCCGAGGCGCAGTACCTGCCCACGCTGGCGGCCCAGAGCACGGTGTTGGGCTTCACGGTGGACCCGGGCTTCGCGCGGGTGCCCGTGTGGAACGTCGGCGCGGTGCTCACCCTGCCCTTCTACGAAGGAGGCGCGCGCGGAGGCCGTGTGCGGCAGGCACGGGCCCAGGAGGAGACGGCGCGCCAGGACGTGGTGTCGAGGCAGCGCGGGGCCACGGTCGAGGTGAGACAGACGCGGCGCGAGGTGGGCGTGGCGGGGGCGGAGCTGGAGATCGCCACGCGGGCGCGGGAGCTGGCGGCGGAGAACGACCGGCTCACCCGCCGCGCCTTCGAGGTGGGCACCGGGACGAGTCAGGACCTGGTGGTGTCCGCCGCGGCGCTGCGGCAGGCGGAGCTGAACCTGGTGGTGAGCGAGTTCCAGTTGTTCCAGGCGCGAATCGAGGCGTTCCTGGCGGAGGCGGCATGCGACTGGTGAGGCGGGGAGTGTGGGGAGTGTGGCTGGCGGCCCTGGCCCTCGTGGGGTGTGAGCGCTCGCAAGGAAAGGGCGGCCCCCAGGCCGGACCCGGCGGCCCGGGAGGTGGCGGACAGCCGCTGCCGGTGGAGGTGATGGAGCTGCGGCCGGGCCCGGTGCGCGACACGGGCGATTACCTGGGGACGCTCATCTCCCGCCGCAGCGTCACCGTCTATCCGCAGGTGGCCGGCTACGTGCAGCGCATCGCGGTGAAGCCGGGAGAGCAGGTCAAGGAGGGGCAGATGCTGCTGGAGGTGGACCCGAGGCGCGAGCGCGCGGGCGTGCGGAGCGCCCAGGCCCAGCGCGCCTCGGCCGTGGCCCAGCAGCAGTTCGCGCGCAACAGCCGGCAGCGCGCCGAGCAGCTGCTGCGCGAGGGGCTCATGAGCCGGCAGGACTATGAGCAGGCGGTGGCCCAGGCGGCGGCGGCCGAGGCCAGCGCGCGCTCGGCGGAGGCGCAGCTGCAGGCCCAGCAGGTGGAGCTCGGCTACTTCCGGGTGGAGGCGCCCTTCGCCGGGGTGGTGGGGGACATCCCCGTGAAGGTGGGCGACTCCGTCACCTCGCAGACGGCGCTGACGAACGTGAACCAGAGCCGGGCGCTGGAGATCTCCGTGGCGGTGCCACCCGAGCGGGCCTCGAAGGTGGAGACGGGCAGCACGCGGGTGGAGGTGCTGGACAGCGACGGCCAGCCGGTGGTGAGCGCCCCCGTCTTCTTCGTGGCACCCACGCCGGACCCGCGCACGCAGCTGGTGGAGCTGAAGGCCGCCTTCGACAACACGCAGGGGCTGCGCGCCGGCCAGGTGGTGCACACCCAGGTGGTGTACGCCACGCGCGAGGCGCTGCGGCTGCCCACCTTCGCGGTGACGCAGCAGAGCAGCCAGTTCTTCGCCATGGTGGCGGTGCAGGGCGACGGCGGGCCCATGGTGGCGCAGCGCCGGCCGGTGAAGCTGGGCGGGCTCCAGGGCAACGACTACGAGCTGCTCGAGGGCCTGGAGCCGGGAGCGCAGGTCATCGTCGGCTCGCTCCAGCAGCTGCGGGATGGGCAGCCCATCCAGCCCAAGCCGGCGAAGCAGCTGCCGGGCGAGGGCCCTGGCGTGGGCGGCTCCGCGGACGCCGGTACGGGGGGGGCCGGGGACGCCGGTACCGGCAGCACCGGGGACGCGGGCACGGCACCGAGCCCGGACGGGGGGAAGTGAGCGCCCATGTTCTCCGACTTCTTCATCCGCCGGCCCATCTTCGCCAGCGTCATCTCCATCCTCATCACGCTAGTGGGGGCCATCTCCATCCCCAGCCTGCCCGTGGAGCAGTACCCGGAGCTCGCGGCGCCGCAGGTGAGCGTGACGTCCACGTACATCGGCGCCTCCGCCGAGGTGGTGGAGAGCGCGGTGACGACCGTGCTGGAGCGCCAGCTCAACGGCCTGGAGGGCATGCGTTACATCTCCTCCACCAGCAGCAACAACGGCACCAGCACCATCACCGTCACCTTCGAGCCGGACCGGGACCTGGACGTCGCGGCGGTGGACGTGCAGAACCGGGTGGCCACCGCCTCGGCCCGGCTGCCCGCCGAGGTGAACGCGCTGGGCATCACCATCAACAAGACGCAGTCGCAGCTGCTCATGTCCTTCGGCCTGTATGACGAGGCGGGGCACTACGACACGGGCTTCCTCAGCAACTACGCGGACGTCTACATCCGCGACGCGCTGCTGCGTGTGAAGGGCGTGGGCGACGTGCGCATCTTCGGCGAGCGCCGCTTCGCCATGCGGCTGTGGTTGGACCCCACGAAGCTGGCGAGCCGCGGCCTCACCGCGCAGGACGTGGTGGCCGCGCTGCGCGAGCAGAACGTGCAGGTGGCCGCGGGACAGGTGGGCCAGCCGCCCTCGCCACGGGGACAGACGTATCAGATCAACGTGCAGGTGCTCGGCCAGCTGTCCACGCCGGAGCAGTTCGGGGACATCGTCCTGAAGCGGGGCGAGGACGGCACGCTGGTGCAGATGAAGGACGTGGGCCGGGTGGAGCTGGGGGCGGAGAACTACAACCAGATGCTGCGCTTCAACGGCCGGGACGCGGTGGGCCTCGGCATCTTCCAGCTCCCCGGCTCCAACGCGCTGGATGTGCGCGAGGGCGTGGTGGCCGAGCTGGAGCGGCTCGAGGGCAACTTCCCGCCGGGCATGGTCTACGAGAGCGCCTTCGACACCACGGCGGCGGTGCAGGCCTCCATCGAGGAGGTGCTGCGCACGCTGGTGGAGGCCATCGCGCTGGTCATCCTCGTCATCTTCATCTTCCTGCACGGCTGGCGCAGCATCCTCGTGGTGGCCACGACACTGCCGGTGTCGCTGGTGGGCACCTTCGGCTTCGTGAGCGCGTTCGGCTTCTCGCTCAACACGCTGACGCTCTTCGGCCTGACGCTGGCCACGGGCCTGGTGGTGGATGACGCCATCGTGGTCATCGAGAACGTCGAGCGCGTCATGGTGGAGGAGGGCGTGGACGCGCGCGAGGCGTCGCACCGGAGCATGAAGCAGGTGGGTGGCGCGGTGATCGCCACGGCGCTGGTGCTCTCGGCGGTGTTCGTCCCGGTGTCCTTCTTCCCGGGCACCACGGGCACCATCTACCGGCAGTTCGCGCTCACGCTGGCCTTCTCCATCAGCCTGTCTGCCCTGGTGGCCCTCACGCTGTCCCCCGCGCTGTGCGCCCGGCTGCTGCGCGCGCACGAGGGAGAGAAGTGGCGCGTCTTCCGCTGGGTGGACCAGACGATGGATGCCTTCCGGCGCGGCTACGCGCGCTTCCTGGGCAAGCTGCTGCTGCCCGGCATGCGCTGGGCGGTACTGGGCGTCTTCGTGGTGCTCATGGGCCTCACGGCGCTGCTCTACCGCGTCACGCCCACCGGCTTCATCCCCGAGGAGGACCAGGGCTACCTCATCGTCGCCATCCAGGGCCCCGAGGGCACGTCGCTGGACTACACGCGGCAGGTGCTCCTCCAGACGGAGGAGGTGCTGCGCCAGCAGAAGGAGGTGGCGGACATCTTCACCGTGGGTGGCTTCTCGCTGCTGGGCACCGGCCCCAACTACGGCGTCCTCTTCATCAACCTCCACCCCTGGGAGGAGCGCGAGAAGAAGGAGCAGAGCGTGGCCGGGCTCGTCAACCGGCTGCGCGGGCCCTTCGCCGGCATTGCCGGCGCGCGCGTGCTGGCCTTCCAGCCGCCCACCATCCGCGGCGTGGGCAGCGTGGGCGGCTTCGAGTTCGTCCTGGAGGATCAGCAGGGCAACCACACGCTGAACGAGCTGGCGGCGGCCACGCAGCAGCTCGCGGGGCGGGCCAACCAGTCACCGGACCTGCGCAGCGTCTTCTCGTCCTATACGGCGAGCACCCCGCTGCTCAACGTGTCGGTGGACCGGGAGAAGGCCAAGTCGCTCGGCGTGTCGCTGGACTCGCTCTACTCCACGCTGCAGATCTACATGGGCAGCAGCTACGTGAATGACTTCACCTTCGCCAACCGCGTCTACCGCGTCTACGTGCAGGCGGCCATGCCCTTCCGCAACGAACCCAAGGACATCTCCGCCTTCTACGTGCGCTCGGCGCAGGGGGAGATGGTGCCGCTGGAGAGCCTGGTGAAGGTGGAGCCCGTCACCACCGCGCAGAACATCACGCACTACAACCTGTTCCGCTCGGCCGCCATCAACGGCCAGGGCGCGCCCGGTGTCAGCACGGGCCAGGCGCTGGACGCCATGGAGGCCGTGGCCCGCCAGGGGCTGCCGGCCGGCTTCACCTTCGAGTGGACGGGCCTGTCGCTCGAGCAGAAGCAGTCCGCGGGCAAGGTGCTGCTCATCTTCGCCCTGGGCGTCGTCTTCGTCTTCCTGGTGCTGTCGGCGCAGTACGAGAGCTTCGCGCTGCCCTTCGTCATCATGCTGGCGGTGCCGGTGGCCATCCTCGGCGCGCTCGGCTTCCAGTTGTTGCGAGGGCTCGCCAACGACGTGTTCTGCCAGGTCGGTCTGCTGATGCTGGTGGGCCTGTCCAGCAAGAACGCGGTGCTCATCGTGGAGTTCGCCGAGCAGCTGCGCCATCAGGGCAAGAGCGTGGTGGAGGCGGCCATCCAGGCGGCGGACACGCGGCTGCGGCCCATCATCATGACGTCCTTCGCGTTCCTGCTGGGCGTGGTGCCGTTGGTGCTGGCCACGGGCGCGGGCGCCGCCTCGCGCAAGTCGCTGGGCACGGCGGTGTTCGGCGGCATGCTGCTGTCCACCTTCGTCAACCTCATCTTCATCCCCGTGCTGTACACGCTGGTGGAGACGGCCCGGACGAAGTTGCTCAAGCGCCACGAGCGTGGGACGCCGCCTCCCGCTCCGGGCGATGGTGGGCAGACGCCTCGTCCGGCGTGAGCCGGAGGGGAAACCGGGTGCCTACTTCTGAGGTCAACCCGGGGATTGACAGCCATGTGACTCCTGGAGTCACATGGCTGTCGCATGCCCTCCCTCCGTCACGAGGCCCTCCTGGAGCTGTTCCGCAACCGCCCCGTCCTGGCGGCCGAGTTGCTGCGGGATGCGCTCGGCATCGAGTTGCCCGCCTATGCGGAGGCCCGCGCGGAGTCCGCCGAGCTGACCGAGGCGGTGCCCACCGAGTACCGGGCGGATCTGGTGGTGCAATTGTGGGGGGACACGCCTCGTCTCGCGATCGTGGTGGAGGTGCAGCTCTCACCGGACGAGGAGAAGCGGTACACGTGGCCGGTGTACCTCACCCATATGCGGGCGAAGTTGAGGTGCCCCACGGTGCTGCTGGTGGTGGCGCCGGACGCGGGAGTGGCGCGCTGGTGCGGACAGCCGTTGGAGACGGGCCACCGGGGCTTCGTGCTGAAACCCTACCTCGCGGGTCCGGAGAGCATTCCAGTCATCACGCGGCCCGAGCAGGCGCGCCAGGCGGTGGAGTTGATGGTGCTGTCCGCCATGGCGCACGGACAGGGCGAGCAGGGAGCGGCCATCGCCGAGACGGTCCTGCCCGGGCTGGCGGGGATTGATGAAGAGCGGGCGCGCTTCTATTTTGACCTGGTGATGTGGTCGCTGAACGACGCGGCCCGCACCGCCCTGGAGGCACTGATGAGCAGTGGCACCTACGAGTACCAGAGCGAGTTCGCCCGGCGTTATTTCACTCAGGGGCGCCAGGAGGGCAAGGCGGACGCCCTTCTCGAGGTGCTCGATGCCCGGGGCCTCCAGGTGGACGAGCAGTCCCGCCAGCGCATCACCGCCTGCACCGAGCTCGCTCAACTCGAGCGCTGGCTCCGCAAGGCCGTGTCCGTCCAGTCCGTGCAGGAGCTCTTCGCGTCCTGACCCGCCCGGCCCGCAAAAAAACAGCGACGGAAGAGCTCTCTGGGGGAAGCTCATCCGCCGCGCACCACGCGAGACGTCAGAGGAGGAGGAGTTGACGGCCCGCGCCTTGGTGTAGGCCTCTCTCAAGCACTCAGCGTGCCAGCGGCCAAGCGCTCGATATCACTCGGAGTCCAGAACTGACCCGGTGCGTCAGGGCTCCACTCCCCCTCCGCTCGAATGTAACGCGTCGTGACAGAATCGCTCAAATTCTCAGTAAACTCAAGCGATTGTACGCGCAAATCAAGACTGTCCCAGAATCGGACATTTCTGTCCTGAATCAGGACACTCCCCGCCCTCCTGTGTCGTCCGCCGCACCCGGGGCGGAACGTCCAGCACCGCGGGACGAGGCCCATTGCTACATAGACAGTGAACCTTCCCGAGGATTCCCGTGATTCGCGCCGCCAGGCACATCGAGAACGTCCGATACGCCATCCGCAACGTCGTGGCCGAGGCGAGCCGCCTGGAAGCCCAGGGCCAGCGCATCCTCTTCCTGAACATCGGGGATCCGCTGAAGTTCGACTTCCAGACACCGCCCCACCTCATCGAAGCGGTGCACCGCGCGATGAAGGACGGCCACAACGGCTACGCGCCCTCGGCGGGCATCCCGGCCGCGCGCGAGGCCATCGCCCGCGAGTGCACGCGCCTCGGCATCCCCGGCATCACGCCCTCGGACGTGGTGGTCACCAACGGCGCCAGCGAGGCGCTCGAGCTCGCCCTCACCGCCCTGCTGGAGCCCGGCGAGCGCGTGCTGCTGCCCAACCCCGGCTACCCGCTCTACAACGCCCTCATGGCCAAGCTGAGCGCCCAGGGCGTGCCCTACTCCCTGGACGAGGAGCGCGGCTGGACGTTGGACCTGGAGGAGATCGACTCCCTGTGCACGCCCGGCACCCGCGCCCTCCTGCTGTGCAACCCCAACAACCCCACGGGCGCGGTGCTCGACCGCAAGGTGTTGGAGGGGCTGCTGGAGATCGCCCGGCGGCGCGGGCTCGTCATCCTCTCCGACGAGATCTACGACAAGCTGCTCTACGACAAGGACCACACGCCCACCGCGTCGCTGGCCACGGACGTGCCCATCCTCACCTTCAATGGCCTCTCCAAGGCGTACCTCGCCTGTGGCTGGCGCATCGGGTGGCTCGTCTTCTGCAACGCGCACCTGATGCCGTCGCTCAAGAGCGCGGTGATGCGGCTGGCGGATGCGCGGCTGTGCGCGCCCGCTCCGCAGCAGTACGCCATCCAGCCCGCGCTCGAGGGGCCCCAGGAGCACATCCCGGAGATGATGAAGCGGATGCGCTCGCGGCGGGACTTGATGGTCCGCCGCATCAACGCCATCCCCGGCCTGTCCGTGGTGGAGCCCGCCGCCGCCTTCTACGCGATGGTCCGTCTCCAGTTGCCCGGTGTGACGGACGACGAGCAGTTCGTGCTGTCGCTGCTGCGCGAGACGGGCGTGCTCTTCGTCCACGGCAGCGGCTTCGGGCAGAAGGCGGGCACGCAGCACTTCCGGGTGGTGTTCCTCCCGCCGGAGGACATCCTCACCGCCGCGTTCGACCGGCTGGACGCGTTCATCCGCGCGCACCACGTGGCGGGAGCGCACGGGGCTCCCGCCAGCCATCACCCCTGAGACGCCTCAGGGCGTGAGCTTGGGAACGGAACAGGACGTGGGCGTGAAGGCCGCGAGCCGCTCGCGGAACAGCTTCACCGTCTTCTCGTCCTGAGAGTCCTGCAACACGTCGAGGGCGCGCTGCTCGGTCAGGATGGCCTCCTCGAGAGGGTGAGCATCGCGAGCAGCAGGCCCGCGGCCAGGGTCTTGTGCATACGGAAACGTCCTTTATTCCAAACGAAGGCCCCGCGTGCGCCCCTCACCCGCCCGGGGCATGGGCGGGGGAGTGCTCCGAGCGGGCACCAGAACGCGGGCTGCGTGTTATGGAGGCAGCATGCCTTCCCGACGTCCTGAAATCCTCGCACCCGCGGGCGACCTCGATTCACTGCGCGCGGCGCTCGCCAGTGGCGCGGATGCCGTCTATTTCGGGTTGGACGAGGGCTTCAACGCCCGCGCCCGCGCCGACAACTTCTCGCTCGAGCGGCTGCCGGAGACGATGGTGCTCGTCCACCGCGCCGGGGCCCGCGCCTACGTGACGCTCAACACGCTCGTCTTCGAGCCCGAGCTGCCCCTGGTGGAGCGCATCCTGCGCCGTGTGGCCGAGTCCGGTGTGGACGCCCTCATCATCCAGGATCCGGCCATCGCCCTGCTGGCCCGCGCCATCTGCCCCCAGCTGGAGCTGCACGCCTCCACGCAGATGACGGTCTCCAGCGCCGAGGGCATCCGCTTCGCCCGGGGCCTGGGCGTCACCCGTGTCGTCGTCCCCCGCGAGCTCTCCACCGCCGAAATCCGCCGCCTGGCGAGCCAGACGGACATGGAGCTGGAGGTCTTCATCCACGGCGCGCTCTGCATGTCCTGGAGCGGCCAGTGCCTCACCAGCGAGGCCTGGGGTGGACGCTCGGCCAACCGGGGCCAGTGTGCCCAGTCCTGCCGCCTGCCCTATGACCTGGTGGTGGACCAGCAGACGCGCGACCTGGGCGACGTGCGCTACCTGCTCAGCCCCAAGGACCTCGCGGGCGTGCGGGCCGTGCCGGACCTGGTGGACATCGGCGTCCACAGCCTGAAAATCGAAGGCCGCCTCAAGGGCCCGCAGTACGTGACGACCACCGTGCAGGGCTATCGGCGATGGGTGGACGGAGTCGTCGCCGGCAAGCCGGATGAGCGCCAGCTCGAGAAGGACCTGGCCGACATGTCCCTCACGTACAGCCGGGGCTTCTCCAATGGCTTCCTCGGGGGCTCGGACCACCAGACGCTCGTCGAGGGCCGCTTCCCCAAGCACCGGGGCCTGTACCTCGGTCGCGTGCGCTCGGTGTCCGGCAAGGAGGTCTTCGTCACCCCGGATGAGCGCCCGTGGACCGGAGCGCTCGGCCTGGGCGAGCAGCGCCCCGAGGCGCCCAACGGCGCCATCGCCTCGCCCCTCCCCGGTGGCGAGCCCACGCCGGCCCACGTGGATCCACGTCCGGGCATGGGCGTCGTCTTCGATGCGAACACCCCCGAGGACAAGCACGAGCCGGGAGGCCCCATCTTCCGCGTGGAGCGCAAGGGCCAGGGCTGGGTGCTGGGCTTCGGCCACCCGGGACCGGACCTCGGGCGGGTGGCGCCGGGGCAGCGCGTGTGGCTCAACAGCGACCCGTCGCTCGCCCGCCGCACCGAGGGCCTGCTCTCCCATGGCGAGCCCGAGGGCCGCATCCCGCTCACGCTGAAGGTCTCGGGCGCCGAGGGCACGCCCCTGCGCCTGCATGCGAGCGCCTGGGGGCACGAGTGCTCGGCCGGGAGCCCGACGCCGCTCACGGCGTCCCGGGGCAAGGGCCTGGACGAGGCGCTGCTGAAGGACAAGCTGGGCGCCTTCGGAGGCACGCCCTTCACGCTGGCGAAGCTGGACTGCGCGGAGCTGACGCCGGGGCTGCACCTGCCCGTGTCGGAGCTCAAGGCGCTGCGCAGGGACGTGGTGGCGGAGCTCACCGCGGCGGTGGAGCGGGGCCACAAGCGTACGGTGGTGGAGACGCCGGTGCTGGAGCAGGTACGCGCCTCGCTGCTGGCGCGCGTGCCGGAGGTGGTGGCCGAGGAGACGCCGCGCCTGCTGCCGCTGTGCCGCAACGACGCGCAGCTGGAGGCCGTGCTGGCCGCGGGCCTGCGCGAGGTGGAGCTGGACTGGATGGAGATGGTGGGCCTGCAACGCGCGGTGGAGCGGGCGAAGGCCGCCGGGCTGCGCGTGACGATCGCCACGGTGCGCGTGCAGAAGCCGGGCGAGGAGGGTTACGACGCCCGCATCGACAAGCTGCGTCCGGACGCGGTGCTGGTGCGCCATTGGGGAGCGCTGATGCACTTCCTGGAGCGGCCCGCGGGCCAGCCGCGCCCGGTGCTGCACGGAGACTTCTCGCTCAACGTCACCAACTCACTGACGGCGGCGCACCTGCTGGGGCTGGGGCTGGACACGCTCACCTTCTCGCACGACCTGGACGAGACGCAGCTCTTCTCGCTGCTCGACCACACGCCGGCACACCGCTTCGCGGTGGCGCTGCACCACCACATCGCCACGTTCCACACGGAGCACTGCGTCTACTCCCACACGCTGTCCAACGGGCGCGACTTCAAGAGCTGCGGGCGGCCGTGTGAGAAGCATCAAATCTCGCTGCGCGACCGAATTGGCCTGGAGCATCCGGTCATCGTGGACGTGGGGTGCCGCAACACGGTGTTCAACGCGCAGGCGCAGAGCGCGGCCTCGCTGGTGCCGAAGCTGCTGGAGCGAGGGGTACGGCGCTTCCGGGTGGAGTTCGTGCGCGAGTCCCAGGAAGAGGCCACACGGGTCCTGAGTGCCTACCAGGAGCTGCTGGCGGGACGAATCTCCCCGGCCGAGGCGGTACGTCGCACGGCCGTCCACGAGCAGTTCGGAGTCACGAGGGGCACGATGAAGGTGTTGAGCACCCCCCCAAGTGCCCACTGAGCCCCCTCCCCTGAGCACCCTCCCTCAAGCATCCCCACGGAGCATCCTCCCCTCTCCCCCCGGGAGAGGGACGGGGTGAGGGTATCCGTCCCCGTGCTCCCCACCGTGCTCAAGTCCCGGAGGCCCGTGAAGCGGCCCGAGTATTCGCGGAAGCGAAGGCCTCGACGACACCGGACAGGTCCTCGATGACGAGCGCGCGGACGATCTTCCCGGCGTTGAAGTCGAGGACGAAGGCGAACTCGCTGTAGCAGGAGCGCCCGGTCTTCTTGACGATGAACTGCTCGTCGCCGAGGACGATGACCTGCTCGCCGTTGCCGACGAAGTCCCAGGTCTTCACCTCCTGGACCTCGAGCACCTGCTCGAGCCGCTCGAAGTACTCGAGGATGGCCTGGCGGCCGCGGAACTCCCCGCTGAGGGGAGTGCCCTTGGGGAGGGAGAGCTTGTAGACGGCCTCCTCGTGCATGGCATCGAGGAGGGGCTGGTTGCTCCCGGTCCGGGTCATCTCCTCGAAGATGAGCCGGGTGCGTTCCACGTTCTTCTTCGCTTCGGACACGTCGATTCCCTCGTGGCGCTGCGCGGAACGCCACTCTGCGCCCGAGCGGGGAACACGGCCATGGCCCCCCCTCGTGTAGAGTTGGCGGCATGACGGTCGCCATCATCGGATATGGCCGCTTTGGCCGCGCACTGGGCTCACTTCTGGACGCGGCGGGTATCGGTTACCGGGCGTGGGACACCTCGGCGGACATCCCCGAGGCCCACCGGGCCGGCTCCATCCCGGAGCTGCTCGGTGGGGCCGAGCAGGTGGTGGTGGCCGTGCCCGTGCCGCGGATGCGCGAGGTACTCGAGACGCTGCGTCCCCACCTGAAGCCGGAGCAGCTGGTGCTCGACGTGGGCAGCGTCAAGGTGAAGCCCGTGCAGGCCATGAACGAGGTGCTCGGCACGAAGCTCCCCTGGGTGGGAACCCATCCCCTCTTCGGGCCCCTGAGCCTCGCCATGGCCGAGCGGCCGTTGAGGGTGGTCGTCTCGCCCAACCCGCTGCACCCGGACGCGGCCCGCCGGGCCCGAGCCTTCTTCGAGCGGCTGGGCTGCGAGGTCATCGAGCAGACGCCCGAGGGCCATGACCGGGTGATGGCGCACACGCACGCGCTGACCTTCTTCGTGGCCAAGGGGATGGTGGATGCGGGCTCGGGGGTGGACGTGCCCTTCGCGCCCGCGAGCTTCAAGGCGCTGTCGCGCACCATCGAGATCGTCCGCTCGGACGCCGGGCACCTCTTCACGGCCATCCAGCACGAGAACCCCTTCGCGCACGAGGCGCGCCGGCACCTGCTGCAGGCGCTCGGGGCCATCCACCAGGAGCTGGAGGCGATTCCACCCGAGGCCGCCACGCCGGACACGCCGCGCATGGAGCTGCCGGCGCTGGAGACGGGCCTGCCGGAGCTGAAGGAGACCCGCGAGCACATCGACCAGCTGGACCGCGAGCTGGTGGAGCTGCTGGCGAGGCGGGCGGAGCTGGCGCGGCGGGCGATTCGCGCCAAGGCCGAGGCGGGCCAGCCGGTGCCGGACCCGGCCCGGGAGGACGAGGTGATCGCCACGCGCCGGGCCTGGGCCACCGGGCTGGGGCTGGACCCGGACGGCGTGGAGTCCATCTTCCGCGCCGTCCTGCGCTTCTCCCGGCGAGCCCAGCAGACGTGACTCAGAACCTGCAGGAGAAGGTGCGCGACTGCATGGCCGCCTGCAGGCCGTTGGCGTCACGCGCCACGAAGTAGATGCTCATCGTCCCGGTGGCGGGGAGGTAGGGGTACAGGACCAGCGGGCAGTAGAAGCTCTTCGACAGGGGGCCCTGGTACCAGCCGTAGTTGGACACCAGTCCGCTGTCATGCTGCTCGTACTCGTACCAGAGCGCGTCGTAGGGACCCCCGGTGCCGCCAGAGGCGGTGCCCGTGCAGGTCATGTGCGTGTTGCTGGAGCGCGAACAGGAGAAGGTGCTGGTGGGGCACGGCTCGGAGAAGGTCCAGGTGCGCTCCTGCGGCCCGGAGCCGGGGCACCAGAACTTCTCGCCATTGCTGGAGATGGTCATGGGATACGCCCGCACCTTGAAGGTGTGCTGGACGCCACAGCTCACCGGCTTGTAGCTGAAGTTCCAATTACCGGCGCGGTTGACATCCCCCTGCAACTCCGCCTGGCCGCTCACGACGCCATCGATGGAGAAGTCCAGGTGCACCGCGTTGGCCGGATACGTCACGGACCAGGTCCCGGCGCCGGCCGCCTCGCCGCCCCAGGAGCTGAAACCGCTGATGGCGAGGCCGCTCACGGACGAGCCGGTGCACGAAGCCGACTCCTTGACGCCCAGCTCCTCGGCCGGGGCCGGCGCCTCGGCGGGGGACAGCTCGGAATCAGTGGGAGCGCCACAGGCGGTCAGCATCAATCCAGACAGCAGGAGGCGAAGGGGGTGACCCAGCAGGGAGCGGTTCATCGTCGGTATTCCTTTGGAGGCAGTGGGTGACTCACACGATGGCCGCACATCATGCCATAACCAGGATTATTGGTAATCCGCCGAAACGCAGATTCTTTTCAAATCCACTGAAAGCGTGCCGGACTGGAATCCAGTGGGTGAGGACCTCGGAGTCCAAGCCCCTCGTGGGCTAGCCTCTGGCCCATGTCCTTCCCGCGTGCCCTGCTCACCGGATTCCTCCTCGCGGCCCTGGCCCTGCCGGGCTGCAAGCGCTCCTCGCCTGACGAAGCGAAGCTGCCAGTGCCCGAGGCGCCCAGGGCGGACCCGGGCCCCTTCGCGCGCGCCGGGCTCACCGCGCCCACCACCGTGCCGGGCGAGCGCGACACGGGGACGGTGGACCTCCCGGCGCTGCGCGACGCCGTCGCCGACCCACAGGCCGTCACCGAGGAGGAGCTCTTCCGGCTCGTGGGTGAGGCGAACGGGCGCGGAGCTCCGCCCGCCGGAGGGCCGGGCACCGGAGCGCCACAACCGAGCCGCCGAAACCTCCAGACCTTCGGGGAAGCGGAGGTGGACGAGTCCCTGGGCTCCGAGCAGATGGAGGGCGGGTTGGCCCAGGCTCCCGCGGCGGCTGCCCCGCCCCCGCCTCCGCCTCCCGCCCCCATGCCCGTGGCCGAGCCCGCGCCCGCCATGGACGAAGCCGAGCGCGAATACGAGGAGCGCCCGCGCGTGCTGGAGCAGAAGCGGCGGGAGATCATCCAGATCATCAAGGGGGGCTCGTCGGAATACGCCTCCGGAGGAGGCCGGGGCGGTGGAGCCGACGCCCGGAAGCCCGAGGAGAAGTCCAAGCCCGACGAGCCGCCCCGTCCGGTGCTGCCGAAGGTGGAGACCGCGCAGCGCGTGGCCAAGGTGCTGGTGCAGGACGACGAGGGCCGCTACCAGCCGCTGGTGACGCGCGAGGTGCGCGTGGTGACGTACATCCAGGGAGCCCGCGCGCGCACGGTGGTGGACTACCTCTTCGAGAACAACACCGGCCGCGCGCTGGAAGGCACCTTCTACTACCCGCTGCCGGGTGGAGCGACGGTGGCGGGCTTCGCGCTGTACTCGGGGGCGGTGGCGGTGGACTCGCCCTCGCTCTTCCAGTCCACGGAGCTGCTGCCGCCGTTGGGAGACTCGGGCAGGGCGGAGACGCTGGTGGCGGCCGCCCCGCCGAGCCCGCCGGGAGCGAAGCGCTCGTGGGGCGAGCCGCAGGAGGCCCGCGTCGTCGAGCAGAAGCGCGCCCGCGAGGTGTACGAGGACGTGGTGCGCCGCAACGTGGACCCGGCGCTGCTGGAGTGGGCGGGCGCCTCCAACTTCAGCGCGCGTGTCTTCCCCCTGCCGCCGAAGTCCCTCAAGCGCGTGGTCATCGCCTATGAGCAGACGCTCCTCTTCGACGGCCAGCGCCTGCGCTACACGTGGCCGGTGCCACCGGGCGCGGGCAAGGGACTGAAGGTCTCGGCGCGCGTGCACGTGGACCCGAAGCACGCGGGCGAGGTGGTGGTGGGCCCCCAGACGGGCAAGCCGCTCACGCTCGGCACGTGGCAGGCGTGGGACTGGCCCAAGCTGCAAGGGGACGGCACGCTGGACGTGGCGCTCACGCCGCGGAGCCAGGACGCGGACGTGCTGGTGGGCAAGGACCCCGCGGGATTGCCCGGACAGGCCTTCTTCACGCGGGTGCGGCTGCCGGAGCGGCTCACCGTGAGCAGCGAGGAGGCGGCCACCGGGCGGGCGGTGCTGGTGGTGGACACCTCGCTGTCGGCGGAGGACGGCAACGCCTGGGCGCTGCAGGGCGCCATGCTGCGCGCGCTGCTGGAGAAGGACCCGAGCCTCACCGAGTACGCGGTGCTCCTCTTCGACGTACGCCCGCGCTGGCTGCACGGCGCCGGCTTCCGGCGCAACACCCCCGAGGCCCGCCAGCAGACGTTCGCCGAGCTGGAGCACGTCTTCCTCGAGGGCGCCTCCAACGTGGCGGGCATGCTCTCCGAGCTGGACCGGGCCGGCCGCGACTGGCTGAAGCCCGCAACGGGTGGCGGGCGGGTGACGGCCTTCCTGCTCTCGGACGGCAACGTCACCTGGGGACAGAGCAACGTGGAGGAGCTCATCTCCCGCCACCCGGCCGCGGAGTCGCTGCGCTGGGTGAGCTACCGCTTCGGCGAGGCGTCGGTGAACACGGACCTCTTCGACGCGCTGGCGCGCTCGGGCGGAGGCCGGGTGGTGAACGTGCTCTCCGGCGCCGAGGTGGACGCGGCGGCACGCGCGCACCGGGCGGCCTCGGTGGTGCTCGCCCGGGTGGGGGTGAAGGGCGCGCCGGTGAAGGACCTGGTGGTGTCCGGCCGGCCGCACCTCGTCTACGCCGGGCAGGAGCTGCGGGTGGCGGGCCGGCTGGTGGGTGAGGGACCGGCGCAACTCGAGGTGGTGACGCAGGCCGCGGGCGAGGAGCGCACGCTGTCGGTGCCGCTGCCGCGCGACGAGGACAGCGCCTTCGCCCCGCGCGCGTGGGCCGAGCTCTTCGTGTCCCGGCTGGTGGCGCTGGATGACGTGAAGCTGGACCGGATGGTGGTGGCGCTCAGCCAGCACTACCGGCTGGCCAACGCGCGGGCCTCCATGCTGGTGCTGGAGTCCGAGGGGGACTCCGTGCGCTACGCGGTGCGCGACGAGCAGTTGGACCTCACGGACCTGGACGCGCTGCGGCGGCAGCAGGAGGACCAGCGCCGGGACGAGCTGCTGGGGCTGTCGTTGGACGGAGTGCCAGCGGAGGGCCGCGAGGTGCTGCGCGTCCTGAAGGAGAAGCAGGCGGAGCTGGGCTCTCGGGTGAAGGCGCAGCCGCTGCGGGACGAGCCCTACGCGGGAGGCGAGGAGCGGCTGCAGGCGGAGCTGACGTACCGGCGGGCGAGGCGGGAGAACAAGGACGACGTGCTGGTGTACGAGGCGGTGGCGCGCAAGCGGGCCTTCTCGGGCGACACGTGGGGCGCGGTGCGCGCGCTCTCGTCACCGGTGGAGCTGCGTCCCAAGGACGCCGAGGCGCTGCGGCTGGTGGGCTACGGGCTGCTGGCGCTCGGCCAGTTCCCGGCCGCCACGGAGCTCTTCGAGCACGTGCGGCTCAACCGTCCCTTCGAGCCCCAGTCCTACCTGGAGGAGGCCCTGGCCCTGGACGCCGCGGGCCGGCCCGCCGAGGCGGCGCGCAACTGGGAGATCGTCCTGGCCCGTGCCTGGAAGCGCCACGACGAGCAGACGAAGACGGTGGCGGCGTACCACTACGGCCGGATGCTGGCGGCGCTGGCCCGTCATCCCCGGCTCGCCGGACAGGCGGCGGCGCTGGAGGCCCGGCGGCGCGAGCTGAACAGGCTCCAGGAGATGGCCCCCCTCGACTACCAGCTCACCACGCACTGGAACTCGGACGGGACGGACATCGACCTGTGGGTGATGGAGCCCAACGGCGAGAAGTGCTTCTACAGCCACAAGCAGACGACCCTGGGCGGCAAGCTCTTCTGGGACATCACCGACGGCCTGGGGCCCGAGCTGTACCACGCGCGCAAGGCGGCGCCGGGCACGTACTTCGTGCTGGTGCACTACTTCGGCAACAACTCGCAGCGGTACGTGGTGCCCACCGCCCTGCTGCTGGTGACGGACCGGGACGTCTTCTCCAAGGACGATGCCTACCAGCGGCGCTTCCAGGTGCGCATCCTGCCCAGGCAGAACGCCCAGCTGCTGCTGCGGCGCGAGCAACTGGTGGCCGCTCCCGCTCCGGTGGCGAAGTCCGGGGAGTGAGGCCCCCTCCGGCCCCCGTCACCAGGAGCAGTGCAGCTGGAAGTTCATCCCCGGCTCCAGGCACGGGCCCAGGGTGACGGTGATCTGCACGCCCGGGATGTTCTGGGCGATCACCCCATAGGCCCCCAGCAGGAACGAGGGCCCCATCAGCTCGCGCTTCCAGATGAGCCGGGCGTCGGTGGGCCCCTCGCGCTCGTACTTGCGCTCCCCATACGTGACGAGCACCCGGGCCGCCGCCTGCGACATGGCCAGCCGCTCGTGCGGCTCGTTCCCCACCGCCAGGTGAGCGGCCCTGCTGAAAGGTGTGCCCTGGGTGATGCGTGTCACCCAGCCGCCAATCTCCTCCAGCGCCTGCGGGTAGGACAGAATCCCCTGCTTGTCGGCGAGGTCCGCGGCGGTGTTCATCATCCGCAGCAGCTCCGACACGGGGTAGCGCTGGAAGCTCGCCCACGGCCGGAGCGGCCACGTGGCGTCCCGCACCGAATCCGCCACGTCCCGCCCCAACATCTCCCGGATGGCCAGGTAGGCATTCTCGCAGAACAACCCGGAGACCAGATCTTCCGGGGTCGCCTGCTGGATGCGCTGGGCCATCGCCTCTCGTGTATCCGCGTCCATCGACTCTCTCGGGGCGGGGGTGCTCAGCGCCCGGGGCTCAGGATGAGCCGCAACTCCTCGAGCATCTCCTGCTCGGAGGCCTGGAGCTTGCCATCACTCGCGATGAGCGCGCGAGCCGCCTCGAAGACCTCGTCCGGACGCTCGCGCAGCAGGCCCAGGTCGGGCGCCGGCAGCGTCACGCCCCCCTCCAACGCCTTCTTGAGGGCGGCCACCTCGGACTCGGGCACCCCCCAGCTGCGCGCCGCGCCGAGGAGGGTCCCCACCTCCTGCACGTCTATCCGCTCATCGCTCCAAGCCAGTTGGAGCATCAACTTGAGCACTTCGAGGTTGAAGTGGTCCTCGGGGGTGGGTTTCGCCATGGGAAGCGAAGACTCGCCGTTCCCGCCGCGAACGTCCATGGGGTGCGGGCCCCGGGCTCCTGAAAGCGCGAGAGCCCCCACTTCCCGGCGGACCGAGGCACCGCCGCTCCGTCCTCCGGCACACACCCGGCGGCGGCGGCGAGCCCCGCGCTGCCCACCCGCGGACACCCCACGCGCGGCCGTGTCCTCGCATTCCCTCCATTCCCAGCAATCCCTTGCACCTTTCCGGCATGGACTCACACCACCGGGGGACGGCTCCGCCCGGGCTGCAGAGCCGCCAGCCCGGCAAAAGCCTGACAACGCTCCGCGCGCACCCTGCAAGTCATTGTTTGCCCGGTTCCACGCGGGAGCCGTTTTCCCTGAGATACAGCGGGGTTCCAGGGTCTCGACCCGGAGGGACGGACTTTTCCAGCCCCGCGGACCCGGGCCTCGGGCATGAGCAAAGAATGGCACTGTCCGCCTTGACGAAAGGGTGGCCCGGGCGTTCTCTTTTCATGCAAGGGATTACCCTCGTCGTGGAAGAGCACGACCCCGGCGAGGTGGCGCCAGCCAACGCCAGCCCGGCAAAGGAGTGAGGAGTCGCACATGCGCGGAGACGTGGAGACATCGGCCGGACCGGGCCTCGCCGCCGGTACCTACTCGGGGTACTCGCTGCACGCCGAGGGGCCGGAGAAGGGCATCAACCTCATCCTGTCCCAGCCCGGCATCAGCAGCAGCCGGGTGACACGCCTGAGTCCCACCGTGGTGTGGGCCCTCCCGGAGCCGGGCGCCGAGCTGCCCCCGCGAGACCGTCTGCTGCAGCTGCTGCTGGACGACAACGGCCGCACCATCGGCCCGCTGCGGGGCGAGCTCTTCTGGAGCGACCCGCGCCGGTACGACGCGCCCATCGGCATCCAGCTGGTGGGGGTGACGCGGGAGCAGGGCCGGCAGATCCTCTCGCTGCTGGACGCGGCGGCGCGCGAGGGACGGGCGCTGCCCGCCGTGTCGCCGCAGCCCATCGAGGAGGCCTTCGTCGAGCCCGAGCGCATCCGCTCCATCCTCAAGACGGTGTGCGTCATGAAGCACCAGGGCCTGCTGCGGCAGCTGGGCCGGACGCTGCGCGTGTCGCTGGAGTACTTCGACGTGGCGTCCTCGCAGCTGCACTGGCGGCTGGAGGAGCCGGAGGCGAACTGGGGCACGGCGCCCTATGACATCGAGGTGGTGGGCCACAACACGGCCTACCGCCTGCGCGTGCCGGCGCTGGAGACGCGGGGCAACCGGATGGTGACGCCCCTGCCGCGGCGGCTGTGGAAGGTGCGCCACCGCTCGCACCGGCGCGTGCCGGCCCCCGAGGGGATGACGGCCTGGTTCCACCACCCGCTGTGGGGCGAGCTGGGCGCGCTGGAGCGTGAGGTGGTGGACCTGTCCTTCAACGGCCTGTGCCTGCGGGGCACGCCCGAGGACCTCGTCTTCCCGGGGCTGCTGCTGCAGCCCATCGAGGTGCGCAGCGCGAGCGGCGAGCCCATCCTCCTGCGGGGCGAGGTCCGCTACGTGGGCGGCAAGCAGCCGGACGGACAGCGGCTGTTCGGCCTCCAGGTGATTCCGCGCACGCCGGTGGACGAGGCGCGCTGGGTGCAGCTCGTCTCCCAGGCGCTCTGCCCCGCCACGCGCGGCGCGGAGGGGTTGCTGGAGCCGCTGTGGGAGCTCTTCGTGGACTCGGGCTACTTCAACCTGGCCGGCAAGACGACGGAGCACTTCCAGGAGCTGCGCGCCAGCTTCCTGGAGACGGGCCGCCAGGCCGCGCACCTGCCGCGGCTCTTCTGCCAGACGGTGTGGCCGTCCGAGCGCGGGGTGGAGGCCACGCTGTCCTCGGTGCGGCCCTACCGTCACACCTGGCTGGTGCACCAGCTGGCCAAGCGCCCCGGCAAGCCCGCCGCGGACGTGCCGCCCGGACAGATTCTGCGCGACATCCACGTGCGCACGCTGGAGCACGCGCAGAGTGACCCCGACTTCCGGTGGCTCATCGCCTACACCGAGTCCACCGTGCCCCTCATGGAGCGCGTGCACCACACCTACGCGCGGGAGCACGAGGCCAGCGGCGAGGCCCTGGTCATGCCCGTGCGCCTGATGCACGTGAGCTGCGACGAGCCCAGCGGGCTGACGGGCCACGGCTTCGAGCTCGGCCCGGCGCGCTTCGAGGAGAAGACGCGGCTGGTGGAGCAGATCGCCCGCACGCGCCCGGCGAGCTACGTGGACGCGCTGGACCTGTCGCGCGAGCGGCTGGACCTCCGGGCCCCGATGGAGACGTGGCACGAGGCCGGGCTGGAGCGCGAGCGCCAGGTGCTGGTGGCGCGCCGCGAGGGCGTGGCGGTGGCCGCCCTCCTGCTCGAGCTGGGGCAGCCGGGGACGAACCTCTTCCGCCTGCTGGACGCGGCGCGCCTGTTCCCGCTCACGCCCGAGGGCCCGGAGGCCTACGTGGCGCTGCTGGACGCGGCCCGCGAGTGGTACGCGCGGCGGGGCCGCAACGCCTTCGTCTTCGTGCGCGAGGACGAGGACGACAGCTACGCCGCCACCGCCCGGCTGCACGACGAGCCCGGCGCCAGGCCCTGCCTGTGGCTGCTGTCCGCCCGGCTGCTGCCCGATTTCCTGGAGTACGTGAGCGAGGCGACCGTGGGCCGCCTGACGCCCGGGACTCCATCCGTTTGAAGTGCCGTTGCCGTACCGCAGAAAGAGCCGTCAGGAGTCGTCGCCATGAGTCTGGTCAAAGAGTTGTATGAGCCCTACGTCCTGCCCGCGCGTGCCCGCATCTCGACGGATCCGGTGATGCGCAGGCTGGTGGACCCCGCCATCGAGCCGGCGGTGCTGGAGCGTTTCTTCATCCAGTACCACTCGTTCGGCGTGTACATGACCGAGCCGGTGGAGGCGTGGATCCGCCGGGCGGGCCAGCGCTGCCTGGTGCTCGGGCTGGACTCGATTGGCAAGGGGCTGCTCAAGCACTCCAAGCAGGAATCCGGCCACCACCAGCTGATGACCGACGACGTACGGATGCTGGTGCGCCGGTGGAACATCCGCCGCCGGGCCATGCTGCACACGGAGCGGCTGCTGGCGCAGCACCCCACGGACGCGATGCGGGCCTACCGGCAGCTGCACGAGTCGACCATCGCGGGAGAGCTGCCGGCGGCGCAGATCGCCATCGAGTTCGAGATCGACAACCTGTCGCTGGTGCTGGGGCCGCACCTGCTGTCCAACGTGGCGCGGGTGCTGGGCCGGGACACGCTGGAGGGGCTCAGCTTCCTCAAGGAGCACGTGCAGCTGGACGTGGGCAGCGCCAACGCGAGGCTGATGGAGGAGCTGCTGCAGCTGATGCCGGAGAACGCCCGGACGCTGGCGGAGGTCGGCTCCGAGGCGCTCGACATCTACCTGCGCTTCCTGGGGGACTGCCTGCAGTCGGCCGAGGCCGCGCTGTGGTCCCCCCAGTCCGAGGAGGCCATGGCCTGCTGAAGTCCGGAAGGTCTTCCCGAGGAGTGCCTTCCTGCCGTAAGCAGGGTGCTCCTCGGGAGGAAAGATGATGGCACCTGGCCCGCAGTCGAAGCTGAAGCGCTCCGCATCTTCAACCGCAGCATGGGTTCTGCTCGGAGCGCTGCTGGGCTCCGTGACGGGTTTCGCCGCGGGTGGGGGGCTGAGCTACCCCGGAGACTGCAAGAGTTCGACGCTTCAGCGAGCGGCCAGCAAGAATGGCTGTTCGACCCATTCCGGCTCGAACCACCTCACCGTCAAGAAGGACGGCAAGGTCATCACCCAGATCCCCCACACCGTCAAACCCAACGGGACCTGCCGGGAGATCATCAAGGTCCTCAACACTCAGTGCGGTGGATAGGTCCTCGCGCCCGGGCACGGCCCGCCTGAAGATGGAAGACTCCGTGCGCCTCTGGACCCTCCGCACGGCTCCCGAGCGCACACTGCTGGAACGGCAGGGCGTGCTGCGCACGGATGGCCGGCGGATTCCCCTCTACCGCAGGAACGCCTACGCCTGGATGGGCGAACAACTGGCGAGGCGGGTGGGACCGCCGCCTCCAGGTTGCCGCTATCCGCTCTGGGCCTGGGTTCAATACGGAGGAGAGGACCGTCCCCAGCCAGACCTCCGCGCCAGGGGCCACTGTCCTCCCGGGACCCGCGCCGTGCGCATCGAGGCCGTGCTTCCCAGGCAGAGCATCCTCCTGTCGGACTTCCAGAAGTGGCATGCGGTCCTCAACCGCACCTACCTCGCGCAATCCGAGTCGGATGCACGGGCCTTCGAGGAGTCCCTCCAGCGCGTGGGCGTCACGGACGCCTGGCCCTACCCCGAACCCTTCGCCTCGCGTGTCATCCAGAGCTGGGAACGGGTGTTCGAGCTGTCTGAGGGTGACGAGGCCCATTGGGGCCCTGTCCGCGAGAGACAGCTCCAGGCCGTGTTCTGGGAGCTCCACGCCGAGCAGGTGCGGCGGCTCACTCCCTTCGTCGCACGGTGAGGGCGCGCCTCAGCGCCCGAAGATGGACTCGGGGCGGGTGAGGCCGCGCGCCTGGGCCAGTGCCTGGAGGATGTCCTGGGGCGGCTGGTCCGCGGTGAGCAGCAGCGCGCGCACCGCCGTCTCCACCACGTCCTCGGCGCTGGGACGCACCATGCCCCGGCGCGCATCCTCCACCCGGCGCTGGCGGTAGACGTCGAAGTGCTCCATCACCCGCCGCGCGATGGACTCCATCGCCTTGTCCCCCGCCTCCACCCGCAGCTCCGCCTCGGTGCGCAGCTGCACCGGGTCCGCCAGCACGCCCACCTTGTCGTAGGCCTTGTTGGCCGAGTCCTCGTGCATCGCCGAGTAGTCCGCGCTGCGCGGAGAGGCCGCCACCGCGTCCTTGGACAGCGCCACCAGCCGCTCGGTGACGCTCGCGGTGATGGCCAGCCGGTGCAGCTCCACGTCGTACGGGTAGTCGGCGTAGACGGGCTCGTCCACCGTGAGGGGCTCGCGGTAGTAGGCGTCCCGGCCTCGCTGCACCTCGCGCCGCTGCGTCTCCGCCGTCTCCTGCGCCGCCTCCAGCCGGCGCTCCAGCTCCTGCGCCGCCGAGGCCCGCTGCGACAGCGCCGTCTCCTCCGCCTCGCACTGGGGGTTGCAGCGCGAGGCACTGCACTCCTTGGGCACCTCGCCGGGCTTGGACTGGCCAAAGGCGCGCACGCACTCGGCCAGCGCCGTGCTGCACGCCTGGCGCTCGCGCGAGCGGCAGCGGGTGGCCACCTCGCGCGCCTGGGACAGCTCGTCCTGCTTGCGCAGGTAGTCGCGCAGCACGCCCGACAGCTTGCGCTCCACGTCCTCCAGCTTGCGCTCCTGCTCCAGCAGTGACGCCTCCGTCTGCAGCCGGCGCGGGTTGGGCACCGCCTTGTTCGTCACCAGGTAGCGCTGCAGCTTCTGCGCCTGCTCCACCGACTTCACCGGCATCACCCGCTCCACCGACAGCCCCAGGCGCACGCCCTCGTGGTCCTTCGGCGCCTCGGTGGTGATGACGCGGATGGGCACCTCCTGCGGCAGCAGCGCCGACAGCCGCCCGGGCGACAGCCGCTGCGCCACGTCCGGCGCCTCCGCCTTGTCCTCCGCCGGCCCCGTCACCACCAGGAAGGCCACCTCGTCCTGAAGCTTGCGGCGCACCGCCTCGGCGCGCTCCAGCGCGGGCGTGGCCCCCGTCTGCTCCTGGTTCGCGCGCACGTACGCCAGCAGCGCGTTGCCCAGCTTGCCCTCCTCCTCCAGCCGCTGCGCCGTGCCGAACCACCGCCGCGCCAGCGCCGTCTGCACCGCGCTCACGCCCTTGCGCGCCGCCACGTGCCCCGCGTCCACCGCCAGCACCGCCTCGAACTCGGCCCGGGCCTCCGGCAGCCTGTCCTCCTTCAGCGCCTTCTGCGCCACCTCCACCCGGGCATCCAGCGTCTGCGCCAGCAACGCGCGCGCATCCGCGTTCTCTCCGTCCAGTTGCAGCGCGCGCACCAGCAGGGTCGTGGTCCCCGCCAGGTCCCCCTCGGTGTGCTTCACCCGGGCGCCCTGGAGGATCTCCCCGCTCCACTGCTGGCGCAGCTTGAGCAGCTTCGCCTTCGCCTCCGCGTCGTTGGGCTCCTCCTCCAGGGCGCGCAGGTAGGCCGCCTCCGCCTCGGCCCACTTCTGCTGGGCGGAGAAGGTGTCGCCTTCCTTGAGGGCTCGGGCGAAGGGTGAACAGCCCGCCGCGGCGAGAAGGGTGACGGCGGTGAGGGCAATCAATCCCAGCCGGCGGGCCAGGGGGGAGGAGCGGGGGGCGAACGAGGAACGCACGGGGCGCATTGTCGGGGAAAGCACCCCCCGGATGAAGCGCCGAGTGAAGGAGCACCAACCAGGAGAGCGGGCCCCCGGAAACGGTTGCGTGACGGGCTCGCCGCTGAGCGCCCGCCCGCTCGCCTGTTGTGCGGACGAGATGCCCCGCCGCGCCGCCCTTCTCCGCTCGGGAATGACGCGACGCACCAGTGGGTATGAAGAGTCCCGAGGGGGGCCCACGAATTCTTAGAGAGGGAGTTGAAGCGACATGGCCTGCTCGCCACCCAAGCCCAATCCCACCGAGCTCCGCCTGCCCATGTGGGCGGACCACCATCGCGTCGAGGACTACCGCAACGTCCACTGCCGCTCCTACGCGATGTGCATCGACGCGGCCGTGCGCGCGGACTGGGAGGGCTTCACCTGTCAGAAGTGCCCCCTGTTCCACAATGACGCCGCGCCGCGCGCGGAGCAGTACGCCTTCGATCAGCCGGCCGACAACGGCCGCCCGTAGTCCACCGGACTCCACTCGGAGTCCAGCCGTCTCCCGGGTGGACACCCTCCGGTTGTGCGCCAGCGCACGGGCCTCCCGTGGGCACCGTGCACTGGCACACGTGGGGCCCGTTCCCCAGTGCATTGGCCCACGCGCCCATACACGGGGCCCTGGCCTTTCCAGTGCGGCGGCAGCAGTTTGACGCGTCCTCACGTGCGGGCCACCCGCGGGAGACGCGATGATCCGACAGCTGCTGCTGTCCGAAACCGACTTCCGGGCCGACGACGCGACGCCCTCGCACTCCGGTGCCTTCGTCCTGCTGGCCGAGGAGTTTCCCACCGTCACCGTGTGGCCCGTCACCCTGGACGGCCACGAGAACGTGCTGAAGCTGGACGCTCAGCAGTGGCGCGCCCCGGGGTTCGACCCCTTCGACTGGGACGAGCGCGTCTTCACCGCCGACGCCGCCGGGTGCCTGGCGGGCCATGACCTGGCCCTGCACATCACCGGCTCGCCCCGCGAGGCGCTCGCCGCCACCGCCCTGGAAGTGCTCACCCGCTACCAGGGCCTCATCGGCCGCCGCAACGCCGCCTCCGCCGGGCCCCTCTTCGACGCCATCCTCGCGCGCCACCTGGCCCTCCATGACTTGAGCAAGCCGCTCGTCGTGGCGGACTACCGGCACGCGCTGGACACCTGGCAGTGGGTGCTGCGGCTCGCGCCCCACGCGGACCTGGCCCTCCAGACGGCGGCCCTCTTCCACGACGTGGAGCGCCTGCTGTCCGAGGCCGATGCGCGCGTGGAGCACCACGCCTCGGACTACCAGGCCTTCAAGGACGCCCATGCCGCCCGCGGCGCGGACGTGGCGTGCGCGCTGCTCTCCGACGTGGGCATGGACAAGCCCACCATCGAGCGCGTGCGCTGGCTCATCGGCCGCCACGAGCGTCCCGAGGGCGACATGAGCCTCACGCTCCTCAACGACGCGGACGCCCTGTCCTTCTTCTCGCTCAACGCCTCGGGCTTCGCCCGCTACTTCCCGCTCGAGCACACCCGCCGCAAGGTGGCCTACACGCTCGGACGGCTGCGCCCCAATCAGCGCTGGCGCCTGGCCCGCGTGCGGCTCGCGCCCCAGGTGCGCCGCCTCCTCGAGGAGGCCGTCGGGGCCGTCACCCTGCCGTCCACGCTGCAGGAGTCGGCATGAAGCTGGTCATCTTCGGCCTCACGGTCAGCTCGTACCGTGAGCAATCTCCCCTCTCCCCTCGGGAGAGGAACGGGGTGAGGGTGCCGGACCCAACCGGGTTGCATCCCCCACCCGTGCTCACGGATTGGAAGAACGGTGACGGACACCCTCACCCTGACCCTCTCCCGGAGGGAGAGGGGACAGTGGGCGAGGGTTGAAGCAAGGTGGTTGAAGCAAGGTGGTTGAAGCAAGGTGGGGCGGGGCGGGGCGGGACGGGGCGGGACGGATGGGAGGCGGCGTGGAGAGAGCACCAGGAAGGAGGCCCTTGAATGCGGCCTCCTGATGAATCGACGTCGTTGGACAGGTATCTGGGCGGAGACGGGCGCACCGTGGGAGACATCCTCGCGCCCCTGCTGCTACCGCCCCAGGCGTTGCGAGGCACCGTCCTCTTCGTGGCCGCACACCCGAATGACGAGGTGCTGGACGCCTCGTGGCTGCTGCGCCGCAGTCCCGGCTGCCACGTCGTCCACGTCACCGACGGCGCGCCCAGGGACCCCTCTCTACGCGCTCCGGGTGCGCCGCCCGTTCGCGAGGCCTACGCGCGCATCCGCGAGGAGGAGTCCTTCGCGGCCCTGACGCTCGCCGGCGTCCCCCGGGACAACCTCTTCTCGCTCGGCGCCGTGGACCAGGAGGCCGCGCTGGACCTCTCCACGCTCACCGGGTGCCTGGTGGCGCTGCTCAAGGCGCTCCGCCCGGCGCTCCTCGTCACGCATCCCTACGAGGGCCGGCATCCGGACAACGACTCCACCGCGTTCATCTCGCATGCGGCCGTGGCACTGCTGGCCCGCGCGGGGCGCACGCCTCCGGCATTGCTGGAGATGGCGCCCGGGTTCCTCCCCGCTCCGGATGGCCGTGCCGTGACGACGGTGGCCTTCACCGAGGCGGAGTGCACCGCCAAGCGGCGGATGCTCGCGTGCTGCGCCTCGCAGGCCCCCACCCTGGAGTCCTTCCCGGTGGGCCGCGAGCACTACCGGGCCGCGCCCCGCTACGACTTCACCCGTCCCCCCCACGAAGGAGTGCTCCCGTACGAAGCCTCCGGCTGGAGGATGACAGGCGCCCGCTGGAGCGAGCTCGCCCGCGCGGCCCTCGAGACGCTGAGACTTCCGGAGGCACCATGGCACTGAGCACGGACACCCCGACGCCCCGCCTCCGGACAGCGCGGGCTCCCACTCCCCTCGAGGTGGAGGAAGTGGTCTCCCTCCGGGGCCTCGAGCAGCTCCAGGGCGAGTGGCGCTGGCTGTGGACGCGCTGTCCCACGGCCACCACCTTCCAGCGGCCCGAGTGGCTGCTGCCCTGGCTCCGGAGCTCCGGCGCGTCCTTCTCGCCCCGGCCGCCCTGGGTCATCACCCTGCGCAGCGAGGGCCGGCTGGTGGGGCTCGCGCCGCTCGCCATCCGAGAGGAGAACGGCATGCGCGTGGTGCGGCTGCTCGGCGAGGGCGGCGCGGACCACCTCGACGTGCTGATGGATCCCGTGCTGGCGCCGCACGGGGTGCGGCTGCTGTTCGACTGGCTCGCCCTCAACGGCGAGCACTGGGACACGTGCGTCTTCGAGCAGCTGTGCGAGAGCTCGCCCCTGCTGCACACGCCCGCGCCCGAGGGCTGGGGCGATCGCACCGAGACGCGGGAGCCCTGTCCCCGGACGGGCCTCCACCGCTACCGGCGCCTCCTCTGGCACGGCCCCGAGCACACGATGTGAGGCCAGGGCCGAAACGGGGGCGCGGGGGCAGCAGCCGACGTGCCCCTCCCCCGCCCATCCACCCGTGCTCGGCCTCACCTTCTCAGCCGCCCAGCAGGCGCGGCTTCAACCGCCCCGCCACGCGCGGCAGATCGTCCGGCGCCTTCACCGGCTCGAACCGGCTGGTCGCCGGGTCCACGCGCTCCACCTCGATGAAGGCCACCGGCACCAGCGGCTGGCCGTCCGGGCGCGTGAGGCTGCTCGCCTCCGCCGTCACCTGCTCGAGCTGGATCACCGGCGTGTCGTCCACCTTCTTGGAGACCGCCCGGTAGGGAATCGGCACGTCCTGGCCAATCATCGCCTCCAGCGTGAAGGTGATGTTGTTGGTGGAGATGTACCCATGCTGCGTCGGGTCCACCTTCTCCACCAGCTGGAGCATCCCCTTGAGGCGCACCGGCGCCGCGCCCGCGTCCAGCGCGCCGCTCGGGTTCTTGCGCGGCGTCACCTCCACCGTCATGGCCTTGCCCTGCTTGAGGTGCAGACCGATGACGATGGGATCCAACGTCGCCCCGAGGTTGTCCACGTTGGAGAAGTACACGTGGCGCACGCCGCGCCGGCGCAGCTCGTCACCCACGCCGCTCTCGCGCAGCGCCCGGAACACGTCACCGTGTCCGGACGGAGCGAAGGACAGCTTGCCCTCCGCGTCCCGGAACAGCTCGCCCGAGGACGTGAGCCGCGGCAGCATCCGCTGGCGGAACAGGAACACGTTCTCCTGCAGCCGGTGGTCCGCCAGGTACTCGGCGATCTCGTCGTGCGTGAGGTAGGACGTCATCAGCGCCATGGACACCGGACGGCCGTAGCGCCTCCCCAGCTGACGCGCCTCCTCCAGCTTGAAGTCGAGGAAGGACTTCCCGCCCACCACCTGCACGAGCCCCTTCACCCCACCGCCGAAACGCGTGCCCGCGCCCCCGGCCACCACGAGGCCCGCCACCTGGCCCTTGCGGAATGCCTCCTCGCCCCGCGCCTTGCAGTCCTCGTACTCGGGAGTGCCCGGGCGCGGCAGCGGCTGGATGTCCCCTTCCTGGAGCGGCTGGAGGGCCCCCGCCAGCGGCGGGGCTTCGATGAGCTCACCGCGCTTGTACCGGGCGAGCAGCTCGCGAAAGCTCGCGGCGTCGAAACCGTCACGCGCGAACTGGGGATTGTCGAGGTCCGTATCCATCGGTTGGCCTGTCACGGGTGCAAAGGTTCTGCGCACCTCGCGGTACGCAATGTCCGCCATGGACGCCCCAGGTCTCTCACGAACCCAGTCAGGGGGGAAGAGGTCTGTCTGGTCGGCTGCCAGACATTCAACGGGCTCGGCACACGAAGGGCCCCGCCGTCACGGCCACTGCTGCGCTGCATGATCGGTACCTAGCCTCCACCAGGAGGCGGCATGCCCAGGAGGATCCAGGGGTCCGTGGTGGTCATCACCGGCGCGTCCAGTGGCATCGGCTGCGCCACGGCGCTCGCGTTCGCCCGGCACGGCGCGAAGGTGGTGCTCGCGGGCCGGCAGGAGCAGACACTCGACGAGGTGGCCTCGCAATGCGCCGAGGTGGGCGGCGAGGTCCTGGTGGTCCCCACGGACGTGACGGACGAGGCGTCGGTGAAGGAGCTGGCGCGCCGGGCGGTGGAGCGGTTCGGCCGCCTGGACGTCTGGGTGAACAACGCGGCCGTCACCGGCTTCGGCTTCTTCGAGGACACCCCCCCGGACGTCTTCCGCCGCATCATCGACACCAACTTCTTCGGCTACGTGCATGGAGCGCGGGCCGCGCTGCCCCTCTTCCGCGAGCAGGGCAGCGGAGTGCTCATCAACAACGCCTCCATGGTGGCCCGGATGTCGGAGCCCTACGTGAGCGCCTACGTCGCCTCCAAGCACGCCATCCGGGGCCTGTCGCAGAGCCTGCGGCAGGAGCTGGAGGTGAAGAAGGAGCGGGACATCCACGTGTGCGTGGTGATGCCCGCCACCATCGACACGCCCTTCTTCCAGCACGCCGCCAACTTCAGCGGCCGCGCCGCCAAGGCCATGCCCCCGGTGTACCCCGCCGAGCGCGTGGCCCGGGCCATCGTGGGCATGGCGCGGCGGCCCCGGCGCGAGATGTTCGTGGGCAACTCCGCCCGCCAGTTCCACCTGCTGTCCCTCGTGGCCCCGGGCCTCGCCGAGCGCCTCATGGCCCGCATGGTGGATCGCCAGCACCTGTATCAGGATGTTCCAGCCTCCCCGGCGCCGGGCACTCTCTTCCAGCCCCCGAGGCATGGCGCGGAGAGCAGCGGCGGCTGGATGCCCCATGGCCTCACGCGGCTTCAACGCTCCGCGTTACGAACCACCCTCACCGTGGTACCCGCCGCCCTGGGCCTCCTGTGGCTGCGGAACCGCCTGCTCACTCGAATGCTTTCCGCAAGCTGACCCCGGGGACAATGCGTCGTCCGCCGCTGGATGACAGTTTGACCTCATGAGCCTGGCGATTCGGAAAGAGAGCGAGCGACGCGAGGTGGGAACCGCCAACGGCCGGCGGTGGGTGATCGTGGCCGCGGACGGACGGGGTTGGTACGTCCGGCTCGAGGGCAGCCGCGGCCTCGACCGGTTCCCCAATGTGACGCAGGCCATCCACCGGGGCCGCAGGCTGGCGCATCAACACAAGCCCTCGGGCCTCGTCGTCCGGTACACGGACGGTGAGGAAGAGGAGTCCCACTACGAGCCCGCGGTGAGTCCGTAGCGCGGTCCTCTGGAGCAGGTGGGCTCCGGCTCACTTCTCCGAGTCGCGCGAGGACCCTTCGCGCAGCACCGACGAGCGCAGGCCCGCCGTGGCGGCGGCGGCCATGAAGCGCAGCACGAAGCGCGGGTCGTCCAGCATCCGCTTCACCTCCCCGCCGAGCTCCTGGAAGAGGGAGCGGTAGGCCTCCATCTTCTCCGGGTCCGACAGGGGCGAGGCGTGCCCCAGCATCGGCAGCCGCTTCTGCCACGCGGGCGAGCGCAGCAGGTGCGTGCGGACGTAGTCCAGCACGTCGATGCCCGTGGGCGGCATGAGCCCCACCGAGATGGAGATGGCCTCCTGGTCCGGCGCCGTCACCTCGTGCCAGAAGCCACCAGGAATGTAGAGCCAGTCCCCCGCTTCCAGCCGGCACTCCTGGATGGGCGTGCGCTCGCGCGAGGGGTTCATCTCGTCCTCGAGCGTCTCGTGCAGGGGCGTGGGGTTGAGCGTGTTCTGGCGCAGCAGGTAGCGCTTGGCGCCGGACGTCTGGAAGATGAAGACCTCCTCCGGGTCGCAGTGCCAGCCGAAGCTGCCGTGGCCCGCGGGCGTGCAATAGACCTGGAGGTTGACGGTGCCCTGCAATTCAGCGGAGAGGGTGCGCCCCAGCTCCGCCAGGCCGGCGTCGTACCGGTCCGGGTTGCGCAGGGCCAGCGAGTACCCTTCCTTGAAGAGCGCACGGGCCTCGGCGGCCGTCTTCGGCCGGGCACCGGGCCACAGCTTGCCGTCGCGCACCAGCAGCAGGTCGCACGAGGTCGTCTCGACGAGGCGATCGACGGTGGCCCAGGTCGCCAGCTCCCGCAGGTGGGCCGCGGTGGAGGGCTTCGCGAGAGGCTGTTTCTGGTAGTGCTCCTGGAGGAAGGTGGAGCGGGGAAGGTCTCCCAGGAGTGTATCGATGAGCATGGAGTGAGCGGACACGAGGGGGCGGAGGATGCCCCTGTTCCCAGGAACAATCCAGGAGCCCCGAGCATGCCGCCCGCCCGCGCGTCAGTGGACCTGGGCGCCCGCCGCTTCCGCGTGGGACGGAGCCTTCCGGCGGTGCTCGGCGCGCTCCAGCCGCTCCTCCATCTTCTTGGCGAACTGGTGCGACGGCTGGCGGGTCCGCAGGTCGTAGGTGTCGCCCTGGCTCAGCACGTGGAGCCGGACGTTGAAGAGCGAGAGCGCCCGGCTCGTCTCCTCCTGCGCCACGTTGGTGTAGGTCGCGTCCTCGGCGTCGGCGACGTAGACGGCTCCCGCGCCGACGACGGTGAAGCGCTCCTCGCGCTCGACGATGACGGCCGTGTCCTCGTCGATGCCCAGGCCGATGAAGCGCGGATTCTGGGCCACCGCGCCCAGCAGCCGGCCGATGCGCCCGCGCTCGGCGAAGTGCTGGTCCACGATGACGTCCCGGATGAAGCCGAGCCCCGGCGCCATCTGCAGCGACTCGCCAATCCTGTGGCTCTCCCGGCTGGTGCCGGTCACGAGCATCGTCTCGGACATGGCCGCCGCACCCGCCGAGGTGCCCGCCACCGTCCCGCCCTTGCGGTAGAACTCCTCGACCGCCGCGCACAACCGCGTGCCCGCGAAGCGCGTGGTGATTTTCAGCTGCCCACCACCGGTGAAGAAGAAGGCATCCGCCCCCTCCAGCAGGTGCAAAGGAATTCAGGGTCAGGGTGATTCAAGAGTTTTTGGCGACATGGCCAGATGACTGTTTTTAGAGGTATCCCCGCCCCTCGGGACCGGCACCTGTCCCTGGGACCAGGAATCCTCGACGGAGCGATGCGTGGGTTGTCATCCAAGCGACGTGGCCACGGACCCTGGCCCGGATTCATTCCTGGCAGTGCTCAGACGTGCACGCGGCGTCTCTGGCCCATGCCGCCAGCGATTGGACGCTCGGCTGCCTTGTAGTTGGTGGTCAACCAGACCAGGAAGAGGCCAATGGCCGACACGAGGAAGAAGTTGCGCGCCGAGACGACTCGCGAGAAGCCGAACATGTAGGGCGCCAGGAGGAGGAAGAACGAGACGACGAGCTCGATGGAGCCGTGCACGGTGAAGGGGATGATCTTCGCCACGCCGAGTGGATAGGCCGTCAGCAGGCTCATGCCCAGCTGCGCCACGGCCAGCACGTAACAGAACACCGCGGGCAACCCCGAGAAGTCGAACAGCGTGGGCGCCAGCGCGAGCAGGGCCACGATGAGATAGTCGCCGTAGCCGTGAATCCTGGGGGAGAGAGGGGGTTTCATTGCGGAGCCTCCGGAAGTGGACACTGCCTGTCACGCAGCGTGGGCACGCCCGGCGCCAATGCCATCCCACCACGGTAGGGCCTGGCGGTGGATGCTCATGCAGCGGGGAAGCAGCCCCGCCTCACGCGGGGGGAGGCGCCACGGAGCCCGCCGGCCGCGTCTTCACGGTGCGCAAGCTCAACGAGTAGCGCAGGGTCTTCACGTCCACCCACACCCGCTCCTCCTCCTCGGAGAGGAAGCCGGGCAGGAATCGGAGTCCTTCCGGGGTCTCGCTCATGTCACCTCAGTGGCGCGTGCCGCCGCCGCTGCCCATGCCCGCGTCACGGCCCGTCGAGCCCATGCCGCCGCCATGCGTGCCGCTGGTGCCCGTGCCACTGGTTCCCGTGCCGGTCGTGCCGCCGGTGGTGCCACCCGTCGCGCCGGTGCCCGAGCCCGAGCCGGTGCCGCCCATGGTCCCGCTACTGGAGCCACCCGCTCCCGAGCCGCCCATGTCGGAACCACCGCTCATTCCCGACGAGCCTCCGCTACCTCCCTGCATGCCCGCGCCACCCGAGCCGCCCGTCCCTTCCTGCCCACCACCTCCGCTGTTGCCCCTGCAGCCCACGCCCAAGAGCAGCGCCGCCGACAACGTCCCGATGACCACGGCCTTGATGTTCCTCATGTGACCTTCCTCCCCGTTTCACACGGTTCAGCGAAGGCTAGGGACGCATCACGCACCGCGGCATCGGTCCTGAAGACAATCTCCCACCTGGCGTATGGGCGCACGTGCCAGGGAGCCCCGGGCTGCCCATCTTCCCGCCCGTGTTCGAACATCGGGTGAAGAACTGGGTGGAGCTGCAGGACGCGCTCTTCGCGGGCTCGTGGAACGAGAGCCTCCAGCGCTTCCGTCCCACGCTCGCCTTCCGCGGCATGCCCGACTCGCGCCATGACCTGGCGACCAGCCTCAACCGTCGGGGGGGCAACTACTCGCGGCAGGAGCACGTCATGCTGCGCGCCTTCCGCAAATACGCGCGCGGCACCTCCAATCCCTGCGAGTCGCTCTGGGACTGGCTGTCGCTCGCCCAGCACCACGGCCTGCCCACCCGCCTGCTCGACTGGACCTTCAGCCCCTACGTGGCGCTCCATTTCCTCTCCGAGGATCCAGACCTGTACGGCGTGGACGGCGTGGTGTGGAGCGTGGACTACCGGGAGACGAACCGGCTGCTGCCCCGTCCCCTCAAGGCCCAGCTCCAGGAGGAGGGCGCGGACGTCTTCAGCGCGGAGATGCTCGCCTCGGTGGCGGGAGACCTCGCCACCTTCGACCGGCTCACCCGCCACCCCTTCGTGCTCTTCTTCGAGCCGCCCTCGCTCGACGAGCGCATCGTCAACCAGTTCGCCCTCTTCTCGGTGATGAACGATGCGTCGGCGCGCCTGGACACGTTCCTCGAGAAGCAGAAGCGCGGCGTGCGCCGGCTCATCGTCCCCGCGCACCTCAAGCAGGAGGTGCGGGACAAGCTCGACCAGGCCAACATCACCGAGCGTGTGCTCTTCCCCGGCCTGGACGGCCTGTCCCGCTGGTTGCGCCGCTACTACAACCCGCGTCCTCCCGGCGCCCCGGACAAGCCTCAGTAGCCGTGGGCTTCCCGGTCCGACGGCGGACGCTGCCCCTCGGTGGGGCGCCCCTCCCGCTCCACGCGCTTGTCTCCCACCCTGCTGATGCCGCCCAGGATGAGGGTGAGCGCGATGGCCACGAAGAAGACGAGCATGGCGAAGATGAAGAACCCCAGTGCGAAGGCACCCATGTGAAATCTCCTTTCCGCTCAAGCTAGGGCCGCCCCTGGAGCGTGGGGGGCAGAGCCTCGGGTGAGGCCCCGCCCGTCCGCCCGCCCTCCATGCCGCCCCCCGCTTAGGGAGAGGAGCACTCAGGCTCGCAGTTCCTGGAGGAGCCAGTCGCGCACCCTCCTGAAGACGCGCTCGGCGGCCTCGTCCAGGACGTGGCCCGCTCCCGGGATGAGCTCCAGCTCCTTCCGTCCCCTCGCCCGCTCGTGGATGCTCTGCGAGCAGCTCGGGGGCAGCACCGCGTCCGACAGGCCGTGCACCAGCAGCAGCGAGCGCGGCACCAGTTGGGACACCGCCTCCGTCCCATAGCTCTGCGGCGCCAGCCCCACCACCGTCGTCACCCAGGGAGACTGGGCCCCGGCGTCGATCATCACCGCCCCGCCGAACGAGTGCCCCACCAGCGCCACCCGCTCCAATCCCCGGCCCACCAGGAACTCCACCCCGGCGAGCACGTCGTGCACCGACTCCGTCAGGTCCGTCGAGTGGCGGTACTTCAACCGCAGCGTGGACATGTGCTGGCGCAGCAGCTCCTCGGCCAGCCGGGGGTACAGACCGAGCGCGGGCGTGTCGAAGCCTCCCCCGGCTCCACCCGCGAGCAGCGCTCCTCCCTTCGCGCCCAGGGACTCGTAGAGCAACGTGTCCACCGGGCCCTGCCTCGTCCGCAGGGTGTACGCCCTCGGCTCCAGCGCCCCATCCCGCGGCGTCTCGATCTCCGACACGCTCCGCGCCTCCTCTCGTACCGCCTGCCCCTTGCCCTCAGGGTGGGCATGCACAGTCGGTGGGGAAGGCTCGGGGCATCGGGCGGGAGGGCTGACGGTCGAGCCCTCCCCCGGGCCGCGCCCGGAGAAGCCCCGGGAGAGGTGCGTCTGGCCGCGTGACTTCACCCGCCGGTCAGGGGACGCCGCAGGCCCCCACGTTGAAGAGCAACTCGAGCGTGGTGTCGCCGGCAGTCCAGGCCACATCCATGAGCCCGTTCATGTCCAGGTCGCTGGCGGCCAGGGCCGTGGGCCAGCTCCCCGAATAGAGGAACAGGGGAGAGGACGCGAAGGAGCCTCCCTGCAGCCCCCTCTGGAGCAGCACATGACCGTCCACGCTGGAGACGAGCAGGTCCTTCAACCCATCCCCGTCGATATCCTCGTGCAGCAACGCATGGGGCGAAGGCTGGGGAAACCGCTGTTCGGGCCCGAAGGTCCCGTCCGCGCTCCGGAGGGAGAGGGAGACGAAACCGGGGTCGGTCAGGCCATGCACCACCCACATGTCCTCCCGGCCGTCTCCGTTGGCATCGGACATGAGAATCTGCCAGGGGTCCTCCGGCAGGGGGATTGCCGCCGAGGGCAGGAGCGTCCCGTTGCCCTGGCCGAGCCACACCGCCACCTGCCGGTTGAGGAGGGCGACCAGCACATCCGGCCGGCCGTCCTGGTTGAGATCCGAGACCTGCAGGTCCATGGGCGCGTCCGGGGTGGCGTAGGGGACCGCCGCACCGAAGGTGCCGTCACCGTGCCCGAGCAGCAGGGTGATGTTGAAGTACCCGGCGGAGCCCCCATTCTTGGTGACGACGTCCAGGTGCCCATCCCGGTTGAAGTCCGCGAGCGCGAGCCGCTGCGAGTGATTGCCGAGCGGGTAGCTCTTGGGAGCGCGGAAGGAGCCCCCTCCGCTGCCCAGCAGGACCGTCAGCGCATTGGCGAAGTGCCCCACCACCAGCACGTCCTGATGGCCGTCCGCGTTGACATCCTCCACGGCGAGGTCACTGGGAGTGGAGCCCACGGGGTAGCTCCGGAGGAAGGAGAACCCTCCGGCGGACTCTCCCCGCAGGATGACGAGCAGCCCCTTGTCCTTGAGCAGCAGCAGCAGCTCCTCACGCCCATCCCCCGTGACATCCCGGGCCCGGAGCGCCCTGGGGCCCAGGGACCCCTGCAGGCCCGTCAACTGCCGCAGGTCGTAGAAGGCCCGGTGGCAGCGCGTCAGCTCGGACGAGGCAGGTTGAGCCGCCGGCCGCGCGTCAACAGGGGGCGGCTGGAGACAAGCCCATAGCGCCAGGCTGGCCAGCAAGACCGTCCCGGCTCGCACCGCGTTCACCTTCATGGTTTCTCCTGGCAGCTGTCTCGTCATGGCACTCATGGTGGGGAATCCCAGCGGAAAGAGGCCGGCGGCGGAGACCGCCGGCCAGGTACGCGGGGAGTCAGGCGCTACCGCGCGCCCGCCTCCAGCTCGTCGCGCAGCGACAGCCGGTACGCCTCGTCGCCCCACTGGTTCTGGAAGCGGATGGAGCCCGACAGCAGCCCCTCGGCGTCGAAGATGTTCTCCATCTTCTCCTGGCTGAAGGGCAGCACGTTCCACACCTTGCCCTTGAACAGGAACGTGCTCACCTCCACCAGCGCCACTTCCTTGCCATCCCCGCCCAGCAGCGTGTCACCCACCTTCAGGTCCACCGCCTTGACCACCTCACCGGTGCCGCGCACCATCGGGTGGGTGCTCGTCACCTCCAGCCGGCGCCCATCGGCCGTCTTCAGGACGTAGATGGACTCCTCGGTGTCACCCGCCACGTAGAACTTGATGGCCTGCTCCCCGTAGCTCAGCAGGCTCTGCGAGGAGGCGGGGGTGAGCGCGGTGACGTTCGCCACCTTCTGCTCGGCGGCCTCCTGCACACCGATGTACCTGCCCTCGAAGGACAGCCGCTGCTCCGGCGTGTAGCAGCCGGTGTAGCAGTAACCCAGCTTCTGCAGCCCGGTGATGCACGCATACGAATCCCGGACAGGCGCCTTGTAGATACCTCCACTGGCATCCAGGAAGGTGATGTACAGACGGTCCGTGTTCAAGAACGACTCCATGGACGTGCTGATGTAGCCGCACTTGCGCGCCCAGGCGTTGCGTCCGATGGCGTCCACATCGACGGTGAGCCAGTCATTGGTGATCGCGCAGCGCGAAGTCACATCCTGGGCGGAGGCGAGGGCGGGAATCAGGGCGGCCAGGAAGAGGGTCAGCTTTCTCACGAATGTTTCTCCTTTGCTTCTTGTGTCTGTGAATCGAGCCCGGAAGTCCGGGCCCAGGGGTTGAGGACGGAGTCGATGGGCGGTGCGCTCAGAGGAGGCTGCTGGTCATCCGGGCCGCCTCGGGCGGAGGGACGCCCTTGTCCAGCAGGGCGCCGACAATGGCTGGCATCAGCGTCTGCTTCAGGCTCGCGGGCTGGAGCTGGGAGAAGACCTTGAATCCCAGCTCCCGGTCCACGCGGGTGAGGCTGACCAGCGCATCGTATTTGTCACCCAGCCGGGCGCGGCGGATATGGGGAGGCAGGTCCGCCTCGAGCGGCGCTCGAGCCAGCTCGGCGAGCGCATGAAGGGCCTGGCGGTCCTCTCCGGCGAGCCCCTCGAGCATGTCCACCATGCCCATGCGCTCGATGATGGGCTGACGGTTCTCGAGGTAGCTGACGTCCGGGGGAAGCTCCTCCAGTCCGCGGGTGCTCAGCAGCTCGGCCTTGAGGGCCTGGATGCGGCCCGGCCCACCGCGCACGAAGTCCCGCAGGAACTCCCGCTCCTTGAAGAAGACGTTGTTACGGCCCGCCTTGAACTCCATCGCCTTGCCCCGGATGAGCTTGGACAGGACGGCCGCGTCCTCCAGCTCCTCCACGGGCGCCGGCGGCTGGGGGCTCGGGGGTGGAGGCGCCTGGAGGCGGGCGGGAGTTGGCGCGGCGGCGTTCCGCGCGGGCGCGGGGCTGGGATGCCTGGGATTGGGCCAGGGGGGGACCTGGGGCACTGGAGAAACCGGGTCCTGCTCTTGCGGCCACAGCAGGCCCGCCGAGAGCCCCAACCCCAGTACGAGCAACAGCATCCAACGCAACGATCGTGGCTTCATGAAGGCCTCTGACACTCAGCGGGAGACACTCAGCGCAAAGAGGCCGGCGGCGGGTGCCGCCGGCCAGGGGCGCGGGGGAGTCAGGCGCTACTGCGCGCTCGCCTCCAGCTCGTCGCGCAGCGACAGCCGGTACGCATCATCGCCCCACTGGTTCTGGAAGCGGATGGAGCCCGACAGCAGCCCCTCGGCGTTGAAGATGTTCTCCATCTTCTCCTGGCTGAAGGGCAGCACGTTCCACACCTTGCCCTTGAACAGGAACGTGCTCACCTCGGCCAGCGCCACTTCCCTGCCATCCGCGCCCAGCAGCGTGTCACCCGCCTTCAGGTCCACCGCCTTGACCACCTCACCGGTGCCGCGCACCATCGGGTGGGTGCCCGTCACCTCCAGCCGGCGCCCATCGGCCGTCTTCAGGACGTAGATGGTCTCCTCGGTGTCGCCCGCCACGTAGTACTTGATGGCCTGCTCCCCGTAGCTCAGCAGCTCCTGCGAGGAGGCGGGGGTGAGCGCGGTGACGTTCGTCACCTTCTGCTCGGAGGCCTCCTGCACACCGATGTACTTGCCCCCGAACGACAGCCGCTGCTCCGGCGTGTAGCAGCCGGTGTAGCAGTAACCCAGCTTCTGCAGCCCGGTGATGCACGCGTCCACCTCCCGGACAGGCGCCCGGATGTGCGTCCCCGTGGAGTTCGTGAAGGTGATGTACATGTGCTCCGAGTTCATGAAGCTTTCCATGCCCGCGGTGTGGTAGCCACACTTGCGCGCCCAGGCATTGCGCCCGAAGCCATCCGTATCATTCGTAATCCAGTCATTGATGTTCGTGCAGCGCGATGCCGTCTGGGCGGAAGCCAGGGCGGGGGCCAGGGTGAGCAGGGCGAGGATCAGGTTCTTCATGGATGTTTCTCCGTTGCTTCGTGCGGAAACCCGAGGTTGGGGCTGTGCCGGACCTGAGCAACCCGCATGCCACCACCCCGCAAGCCTGGAACTCCTGTATTTTCCCGCACTTACTGGAACCGATGCGCAGCCGGGAAAGGTGAGGACAACTGTCCTCACCTGAAGCTCGCAGTCCTCAGGTGAGGACAACTGTCCTCACCCGTCGCTCGCGGTCCTCCCGCCCGTTTCCCCAAATCCTTGTAGATACGAGACAAAACGGGATTGCGGGAATTGGCACGGCAGCCGCAACGGTCCGGCTCCGCAAACCGTGAAGACCTGTTTGCGACATCCGCCTCACTCACATCAGCAGACAACATTCGGACCCGCTCGAAAGTGCACATGAAGATTCTGAAGAGAAAGCCACGCGTCTCCCTGCGTCAGGCCTGTCGAAGCCTGCCACTCGTTCCACTGCTCACGCTCGCCATGGGGTGTGGGGAAGTGGAGGGCGCGCGGGAGAAGGACGTCCCCCCCACCGCCGCCAGTGCCAGGCCGGAAGCCTGTCTGACGCTGCTGCACGAGGACACGCGGTTCAGCGAGGAGACGCAGCGGGACCTCGTCCAGACGCCGCGGGCGGAGGGCCTGACGGACCTGGCTTGCTTGCAGGAGGGCACCTTCACGCGGGAGGACCTTCAGCGGCTCGGCTTCTCGGTGCCGGAGGTGGGCTCCATCGACGTGGAGAACGGCTACCGCGCGCTCCTGCGCTTCACGGATGGCTCGACGGCCGTCTACGTCGACAGCCGCTCCAGGCTGTTGTCGCCGGACAAGCCCCGGGTGCTCGAGTCCGTCAAGGTCGAGTGGTGCCCGGTCAGCATCACCCTCGAGGGCCAGTCCGATGCCCAGGCGGCATGCCTGGGGCTCGGCGAGAGCGGCCTTCCGGGCTCCACCCCGGCGTCACTGCGCGAGCTGCGGGTGGCGCCGGGCTTCGAGCTGGAGCTCCAGGGCAGCGATGGAAAGCGCTACCACGCGAACCGCACCGTGAGTGACTCCGGACGCCTCTCGGCGCTCCGCCAGCCCGCGAGCCTCACCCGCGCGGTCGTCTCGCGCATGAGCGCCAGGCCGTCCGTCTCCTCGATGCAGTCCGTCCCGGCGGGGGAGCGCATCGAGCTGACGCCCACGGAGGTCCAGGCCTCGGCCATGACCAACCGGATGCTGCTGACCGACCTGCGGCGCCTGGTCATCTTCGGCGACAGCCTGTCGGACCAGCGCAACATGCACTCCAGCTACCTCTTCTGGGTCCCCAACGGCCATCATGGCTATTGGAACGGCCGCTTCACCAACGGGTACAACTGGGTCGACTACCTCGTGCGGGACTACAACGTCCTGGCGCCCAAGGTGTACAACGAGGCGTGGGGTGGCGCGGAGCTGCGCCGCAACCTGATTGATCGCCCGTCGCTGAAGACCCGGGCGAGCCGGTACATCGACACGCTCCGGCAGAACGGCCAGCTCGGGACCATCCGGGAGAGCCTCTTCGTCTTCTGGGGAGGCGCCAACGACGTGATGAACCGCGTCAGCGAGTCGGGCTGGGAGACGGTGTCCCCCGTCGCGTTCTCCACCGAGCTGCGCAACTCGGTGATGGAGACCGTGCAGATCGTCTCCACCGCGACGTCCTCCAGCTACGCGGCGGCGCTCCTGGTCGGTCTGCCCGACATCGCCACCGTGCCCCTGGCGTCCTACGACGGCTGGACACAGCAGAAGAAGGACTGGGTCCAGCTGACGACCTTCCTCTTCAACGATGACCTGGAATACCAGGCGGGCTTCATGACCAACACGCTGTACTTCGAGCTGAACGACTTCATCCGCTCCTGGCTCAACGGCACCTACCGCTCTTCCGGGATGACCAACTTCAGCACCTCCTGCTACGTGGGCTCGGCGGCGGACACGTCCTGGTCTCCCTCCTATGTGGACAAGCCCTGCCCGGGCTACATGTTCTTCGACAAGGTCCACCCCACCTCCATCGCCCACTGCGGCATCGCGGGGGAGATCGCCGGCGTGCTGTCCAGCGGCTTCGACACCATTCCGTCCGGAGACAGGTCCGCCCGGCTCAACGCCTGCGCGCAGCGGCGGCAGAGCAACGTGCGCTCGTTCTGGAGGGACGCCGTGGTGGCGCCCCTGAGTGGACAGACCGCCGCGAACAACACCTGCCCCAATGCGTGCGTGCAGCTGGGCACCAGCCTGAACGAGAGCATGGGCTGGAACAACCAGTGGACCAACTCCGGCGCGACGGGACTCTGCGGGTGCGTGTCCGCGGGCAGCCAGCCGGCCGCGTTCACCCAGAATGCCCAGCTCGGGTTCGCGCTCAGCGGGCAGGGGGAGGCCGAGCTCATGTGCCCGGTCACCTGCGAGTACAAGCGCTCCACCATGCCCGATGGCCTGTACTGGAACCTGGGCTGGTCGAACACGACGAGCGGAGCCACCTGCGGGTGCACCTCGCAGCCCAGGGACTGATGGGCTGACCGGGGCTGGCGGTGGGCAGGGGAACCTGTCCGCCGCCGGCCCTGGCGTCCGCTTCACTCGTCCAGCCCATGCTTGAGCAGCAGCCGGCGCAGGTAGACCCGGTCGATGCCGGCCTCCCGCGCCGCGCGTGACTGGTTGCCCTCGCACCGGGCGAGCAGGCTCTTGAGGTAGTCGCGCTCGAACCCCTCGATGAGCTGCTCCTTGGCCTCCTTGAAGGGCAGCGCCGGCCCGGGCGGCTCGCTCCGGGGGGGCCGCGGCCCGGCCACCTCGCGAGCCACCTCCCGCGGTGGGGTGTGAGGGCGGCCGGAGCCGCGCTCCGGGCTGGCGTCCAGCTGCCGCAGCGCGTCCTCGCCCAGGCTCACCACCTGCTCCACCATGTTGCGCAGCTCGCGCACGTTGCCCGGCCACGGATACTGGCCGAGCAGGGCGCGTGTCTGGTCCGACAGCGCGCTGGGTGGATGCCCCATGCGCGCCAGCACCGTGTCGATGAGCAGGGGAACGTCCTCGGATTGCTCGCGCAGGGGCGGCAGGGCCACCCGCAGCACGGCGAGCCGGTGGAACAAGTCCCTGCGGAACCTGCCCGCCTCCACCGCCGCTTCCAGGTCCACGTGCGTGGCGGCCACCACCCGCACGTCCACGCCGCGGTAGTCGTTGCCGCCCACGCGCTTGACCTGGCGCCGCTCCAGCACCCGCAACAGCCGCGGCTGCAGCTCCAGCGGCAGCTCCCCCACCTCGTCCAGGAAGACGGTGCCCCCGCGGGCCTGCTCGAACACGCCGGCCCGGTCTCCGTGGGCTCCGGTGAAGGCCCCCTTCACGTGGCCGAACAGCTCGCTCTCGATGAGCGAGGGAGCGATGCCAGCCAGGTCCACGATGACGAAGGGGCCCTTGCCGCGTGGGCTCTCGGCGTGGATGGCCTCGGCGCACAGCTCCTTGCCCGTGCCCGTCTCGCCCTGGATGAGCACGTCTCCATGGCTGGCCGCCAGCCGCTCCAGCACGGCGAACAGCCCGCGCATGCTTTGGCTGCGCCCCACCAGCCCACCGAAGCGCTCCCGCGTGGACAGGGGCAGGCTGGCCTCGCGGGTGTCCGCCAGCACCAGCTTCAGCTCCGTGGTGCCCAGGGTGAGGAGGGCACCGGGGCGGACCTCCAGCTCGGAGAAGCGCATCCCCTCGCAGTAGGAGCCGTTGCGCGAGCCCAGGTCCAGCGCCCGCACCCGCTCCTCGCTCACCTCGAGCGCCAGGTGGCGCCGGGAGATGGTCCTGTCGCTCAGCACGAGCTGGCACGAGGACGCCGTGCCCACCTCGTACCGCCCGCAGTCCAGGGCGAGGCCGCGGCCGCTATCCGGCCCGGACACCACCAGCACACGGAATTGAAGGTGGGGGGCGCGCGCGCGCGTCAGCGGCGAGGTCTCCAGGCCCAGCCCCTGCATACCCCTGTCAAGCTCGGACGCCACCTGGCAACCAGTAACGCAGCAATCGTGGGATTTCAATCAATCCACGCCCCGCTCGCCGGGGCTGCGGGGGTGGGGGCCCTGGCTCAAGGGGAGGGGTGGGAAGCCAACCACCGGGAGGCCTCGGCCTGCCGGGGATGAGCCAGCGCGCGCCAGGCCTCCCGCGCCAGGGAGACGAGACGGGTGGCGCGGCGCCGCTCTCCCCCCGAATCCCACAGGGCCCGCGCCAGGGTGAGCTGAATGAGCGGTTTGTCCCCGCTCCTGGCGAGCGACAGGGCGCGCTCCAGCGGAGGCGCGGCCTGGGAGGGGAGGCGGCGGGCCAGCTGCAGCTCGCCCAGTCCCAGCAGGGTGGAGGCCAGCTCCGGGTGCCCGGGCCCCAGCACCTTCTCCTTGAGTGACAGGGCATGCTCCAGCCGCGCCTGCGCCTGCTCGTGCTGGCCCCGGGCCAGGAGGACGAGGCCCAGGCCCGTCAGCGTGGCGGCGCCGCTGGGGTGCTCGGCGCCAAGCGCCTTCTGCTGAATGGCCAGGGCGCGCTCCAGCCGCGCCTGCGCCTGCTCGTACCGGCCCAGCGCATGGAGCGTGAGGCCCGTGTTGCCCAGCGTGGTCGCCACCTGGGGGTGCTCGGCGCCGAACACCTTCTGCTTGAGCGTCAGCGAGCGCTCGTAGGCGGCCAGCGCCTGCTCGTATCTGCCCAGGGCGTTGAGCGCGAGCCCCACGTTGTTGAGCACGGTCGCCACCTGGGGGTGCTCGTGCTCCTGCGCCTTGTCGTGCAGCGCCATCGCCTGCTGGTAGCGGGCCAGGGCCTCCTCGTACCTGCCCAGGCCGTGGAGCGTGTGGCCCAGGTTGTTGAGCGCCACGGCCGTCTTGGGAGAGCTGGCGCCAAACGCCTTCTGCTTGAGCGCCAGCACGCGCTCGTAGGCGGCCAGCGCCTGCTCGTGTCTGCCCAGGGCGTTGAGCGCGAGGCCCACGTTGCCGAGGATGGTGGCGACCTGGGGGTGCTCGGGCCCCAGCGCCCGCTCCTGGACGGCCAGCGCGCGCTCGGAGTGGGCCAGGGACTCCTCGTACCGGCCCAGGGAGTGGAACACGACGCCCAGGCCGTTGAGCACGGGGCCCACGTGGACGTGCCCGGGCCCCAGCACCTTCTCCTGGATGCGCAGCGCCTGCTGGTGCGAGGCCAACGCCTGCTCGTACCTGCCCAGGGAGTTGAGCACGATGCCCATGTTGTTGAGGATGTCGGCGACCTCGGGGTGCTCGGGCCCGCGGACCTTCTCGATGAGGCCGCGCGTGCGCTCCAGCCACGTCAGCGCCTCCTCATGCCGCCCCAGGGCGCGCAGCACGATGCCCAGGTTGTTGAAGGCGTAGGCCCGCACCTGGTCATCCCTGGCCAGCTCCACCAGGGACTCCACCGTCAGCTTCAGCCCGAGCGCCTCCTGGAGGCGGCCCTGCCGCGGTCCAATCACCCACAGCAGGGTGCTCCAGGACTGCGCCAGCAGCACGGTGTCTCCGCAGCGCGCGGCCTGGGAGATGGCCTCGCGCAACCGGGCCTCGGCGCCCGGGAAGTCTCCGGCGCCGTCCTGCAGCCGGGCCTGGGCATACAGCGCCCGGGCGCGCAGCGGGACGAAGTCCACCTGCTCCACCCGCGGCAGCAGTTGCCGCGCCAGCGTCAGCCCCTCCGAGTACCTGCCCGCCTCGTGCAGCACCAGCAGCCGGTCCACCTGCTGCTGCAGCTCCTCCACCCGGGCGCGCAGCACCGGCTCCTCCGGGGGAGGCACCGCGGCCATCAGGGCCGCCTCGTCCGCGCAGTCCTCCAGCGGCGGCAGCGCCCGCGCGGCCTCGATGGCCCCGGACAGCAGCTTCGGGTCCGGCTCCTGGACGAGCAGCTCGGTGAGGGCGCGCAGCTGGCCACGCCGCCGCTCCAGGCACGCCACGCGCCGCAGCCCCAGGCCGCGCGCATCGGGCGCCCGCGAGCCCTCCTGCTGACACACCTCCGTGCTCATCCGCACCCAGGCGCTCGCGTACTGCTCCAGGACGGAATCCACGCGCTCGGCGGTCTGAAGGGCGTAGGGCAGCTCCGAGGCCCGCAGGGCCTCGCCCACCCGGGTCCGCACCTGCGCGTCCCACACTCCCGCCAGCCGCCCCTCCAGCCCCGCGCAGGTGGAGCCCTGCTGGCCCCCCCACGTCCACGCCACCAGGCCCCCCAGCGCCATCATGCCCACCGCCAGGGCGGAGGCCCGCAGCCGTGCCCGCAGCCGCGCCTGGGGATCCTCTTCCAGCAGGGCCAGCAGGCTCCCCAGCGAGGCCGTGCGCCGGGCCGACTCGGCGCTCAGCCCCTGCAGCACCGCGCGCGTCACCCACGCGGGCACCTCCGTCCTGGCGGGCAGCGGGTTGAGCCGGCCCTCCAGCAGCGCCTGGGCGTGCTCGGCGGCCGAGGCGCCCAGGAAGGCGGGCTGCGCGTAGAGCGCCTCGTAGAGGGCCACGCAGAAGGAGAACAGGTCGCTGCGCGCGTCGGCCGGCTGTCCCCGAAGCACCTCGGGCGCCATGTACCGGGGCGTGCCCACCACCAGCCCCGGCAGGGTGAAGGTCTTGCGCCAGTCCTCGGCGGAGGGGGGAGCGGAAGGAGGGGGGGTCGAGGAGGGGAGCCATGCGGCACGCGCCACGCCGAAGTCCGTCACCCGCACCCGTCCGTCCTTTCCCACCAGGACGTTGTCCGGCTTGAAGTCGCGGTGGATGATGCCCACCGCGTGCGCCCCGATCAGCCCCCGGCCCGCCTCCAGGTACATGGCGAGCACCTCCCGCCAGGAGCGCGGCTGCTGCTCGTACCACTGGCGCAGCGTCTGCCCCTCCACGTACTCCATGGCGATGAAGACCGTGCCGTCCTCCAGGGTGCCCGCGTCATAGACGGACACCACATGGGGGTGGTTGAGGCGCGCCATGACCTTGGCCTCGCGCACGAGCCTCGCCTCGAGCTCGTCGCTGGTGCCGCGCTCGGGACGGGGGCGCACCAGCTTGAGGGCCACGCGCCTGTCGAGCCGCGCGTCATAGGCGGCCAACACCACCCCGATGCCGCCCTGGCCCAGCACGTGGAGCACCGTATAGCGCTCCATCAGCACCTGCCCCGGTGTGGGCACCACCCGAGGCCTGGCCGCCCCCGGGTTCCCGGAGCGCCCGGGCAGTGAGAGCGTCTCCATTCCCTTGTCCTCTGGCCACGGCGGCGAGTCGTTCATACACCTGCATCCAGGCAAGATGCGGCGCGCTCCCTGCCGCGGGCCGCACGGCGCAGCAGCATAGCCCGGGACCCCTCTCGTCCCCAAACACGGTGGCGCTTCGAGGCGAGGGGTCCCGCGGGCTCAGCTCTTCGCGGCGGGGGGCGGATGGCGCGGCAGCTTCAGCCAGAAGCACGTGCCCTCCGCCTCCGTGGAGCGCACCTGCAACGAGCCCCCGTGCGCCTTCACGATTTCATGCGTGATGTAGAGCCCCAGCCCCAACCCCGAGCGGGAGCCCGAGCGGGAGCCCTGCTGCCCGCGCACGAAGGGATCGAAGATGTGGGGCAGGCGCTCGGCGGGGATGGGCGTGCCCTGGTTGTGGATCTCCACCCGCACCCCATCGCCCTCGTCGCGCGCCAGCACGCGCACCGCGCTGCCCTCGGGCGAGTACTGCACCGCGTTGCCCACCAGGTTGGACGCCGCCTGGGCGATGCGGTCCGCGTCCCACTCGCCCCAGCCGGTGCCGGACACGCTCAGCTCGAACGGCTTCTGCGGATGGGCGACCTCCAACTCCTCCACCACCTGCTTGAGCACCTCGTGCACGTTCATCCACGTGCGCTGCAGCGTGTAGCCGCCGCCCAGCCGCGTGCGCGTGAAGTCCAGGATGTCGGAGATCATCCGCGCCATCCGGTCCGAGGAGATGGAGATGCGGTTGAGGGCCTTGCGCTGGGGCTCGGACAGGCCGCCGTAGCGCAGCAGCAGCGCCGCGTTGCCGGAGATGGCCTGGAGCGGGTTGCGCAGGTCATGCCCCAGAATCCCCAGGAACTGCTCGCGGAAGAGCGCCGTCTGCCGCGCGGCCTCCTCGCGCTTGAGGCCCTCCTCGGCCCGCTTGCGCTCGATGGCGTAGCGCAGCGCGCGCACCAGCAGCGGCCCCGTGGCCTGGCCCTTCACCAGGTAGTCCTGCGCGCCCGCGTGCATGGCCCCCATGGCCAGTTGCTCGTCGTCGGTGCCGGTGAGCACCACCAGGGGCAGTGCCGGCGCCACCTGCACCACCCGCTCGATGTTGGACAGCCCGTGCCCGTCCGGCAGGGAGAGGTCGAGCAGCACCACGTCCAGTCCCGGCTCCTCCACCGCCGCCAGCGCCTCGGCCATGCGCGTCACGTGGCGCACCTCGAAGCGGGCGGACGCCACCTCCTTCAGCTCCTCCTGCAGGAGCCGGGCGTCCCCGGGGTTGTCCTCCACCAACAGCAGCCGCAAGGGCTTCACCTCGTCCAGGCTCATGGCGGCCTCACTCCACCGAGGGCAGCCGCACCACCGACAGCCAGAAGTCGTCGATGGAGCGCACCACCGAGATGAACTGCTCCAGGTCCACCGGCTTGGTGATGTAGCAGTTGGCGTGCAGGTCGTACGTGCGCAGGATGTCCTCCTCCGCCTTGGACGTGGTCAGCACCACCACGGGGATGCGGCGCAGGCGCGAGTCGTCCTTGATCTCCGCCAGCACCTCGCGCCCGTCCTTCTTGGGGAGGTTCAGGTCCAGCAGGATGAGGTCCGGCCGGGAGGCGCTGGCGTGGGGGCCCTCGCGGCGCAGGAAGGCCAGCGCCTCCACGCCGTCGCGGGCGACGGAGAGGCGGTTGCGCACCTTGCCCTCCTTGAGGGCCTCGATGGTCAGGCGGACGTCGCCGGGATTGTCCTCCACCAGGAGGATTTCAATGGGCCGTCCAAGGGTGTCGTCACTCATGCGGGGGTGCCCGGAATGGTTGGGGTGGGGACCACGGGCAGGGTGAACCAGAACGTGGTCCCCTGTCCGGGTTGGGAGTCCAGGCCGATGCGGCCTCCGTGCCGCTCGACGATCTTCTTGCAGATGGCCAGGCCGATGCCGGTGCCGGGGTACTCCTCCTTGCCGTGGAGCCGCTGGAAGATGACGAAGATGCGCTCGTAGTACTGGGGCTCGATGCCGATGCCGTTGTCCTCCACGGTGAAGCGCCACTCGGTGCCCTGGAGCTCGGCCTCCACCAGCACCCGGGGCGGCGTCTCGCCGTGGAACTTCAGCGCGTTGCCCACCAGGTTCTGGAAGAGCTGGGTGAGCTGCGTCTCGTCCGCCATCACCTGGGGCAGCTTGCCCTGGATGAGGGTGGCGCCCGTCTCCTCCATCAGCGTCTTGAGGTTGGCCAGCGCCTTGTTCAGCGCCTGGCCGGAGTCGAGCGGCTTGAACTCGTGGCCGCGGGTGCCCACGCGCGACCAGGCCAGCAAGTCCTGGATGAGCCGCTGCATGCGGTTCACCCCGTCCACGGCGTAGGAGATGAACTCGTCCGCGTCCGAGTCCAGCTTGCCCTGGTAGCGCCGCGCGAGCAGCTGCGTGTAGCTGGCCACCATGCGCAGGGGCTCCTGCAGGTCATGCGAGGCCACGTAGGCGAACTGCTGCAGCTCCTCGTTGGAGCGCGCCAGCTCGCGGGCATGCTCCTGGAGGGAGAACTCGGCGCGGCGGCGCTCGAGGCCCTGGGCCACCGCGTCCGCCACGGTGGCCAGCGTGGCCAGCGTCTCCTCCTCCAGGGACGTCTGGCCGTAGACGGCGAGCACGCCCACCAGCTGGCCGCGCACCAGCAGCGGGGCGCCCAGGAAGGACACCAGCCCGTTGACCTCCGCCCACGTGCGCGAGCGCAGCCGCGCATCCGCCAGCAGCTCGTTGACGAGCAACGGCTGGCGCACCTGGCCCACGGTGCCCACGAGCGTCTGGCCCAGCTCCACCCGGGAGGGCTGCACGGAGAGAGGCGCGGCGGCGCCGGCGTTGCCCTCCAGTTGCAGCACCAGGGCCTCGCGGTTCCACGTCCACAGCTGGACGAGCGAGAGCACCGGCAGGTTGCGCACCATCACCTCGGCGCAGGCCTGCATCAACCGGGGCGGGGCGTCCTCGCGGGAGAGCACCTCGCTGACCTCGGCGCGCAGGGCCTCCAGCTGGCGGGCGCGCTGCTCGCTCTCCAGCCGGCGCGACGTCTCCTCGGCGCGGCGCTGGGCGGTGATGTCCGTGCTGGTGCCGATCCACTCGCGCACCTGGCCCCGCGCATCCAGCATGGGCACGGCGCGCGACAGGACGGTGGCCCAGCTGCCATCGGCCCGGCACAGGCGCATCTCCACCTCGTAGGGCTGTTTGATGACCCGGGCCGCCTGCCACCCGCGCCGCACGCGCTCCTGGTCCTCGGGGTGGACCACGGCGAGCCAGCCATAGCCCTGGTACTCCTCGGCGGCCTGGCCGGTGAAGGCCCGCCAGGTGGGCGAGTCCTCCGCCACCGTGCCCTCCGGCTGCATCACCCAGACGGCCTGGGCGGTGGCGTGGATGAGCGAGCGGAAGCGCTCCTCGGCGCGCACGGAGTTGGTGTAGAGGCGCGCGTTGTCCACCGCCAGGGCGGCGCGGCTGGCGAGCTGCTCGGCGAGCGTCAGGTCCGCGGGGGTGTAGCGCCGGCCCGTCTCGGCGAAGACGAGCGCGAGGGCACCGAAGGTCCGGCCCCGCGCGGTGAGGGGCACGGTCATGGCCGAGCGCAGGCCCAGCTCCCGGGCGATGCGCAGGTGCTCGGCGTCGCCGCGCGTGGCGGCCACCAGCACCGAGTCGGGGATGTCCGCGAGCATCACGGAGCGGCCGGTGCGGATGACCTCGTGGATGCCGTGGGGGTCCTTCGGGTCCGGCGGGTAGCGCTTGCGCAGCTCGTGGGCCCACTTCACCTTGGCCGGATCCACGTGGGCCACGGCCAGCAGCCGGACGACGCCATCCTCGCCCTGGATGTCCAGGGAGCACCAATCGGCGAGCCGGGGCACGGCGAGCCGGGTGAGGGCCGCCAGCGTCGTCTCGTAGTCCAGCGAGGAGCCCAGCAGGGAGCCGGCCTCGGCGAGCAGCTGCAGCGAGTCCGTGGTGCGCCGTTGATCATCGATGTCGGTGCAGGTGCCGAACCACTTGATGATGCGTCCGCTGGCATCGCGCACCGGGTTGGCCCGGCCGAGGAACCAGCGGTATACCCCATCGTGCCGCCGGCAGCGGTACTCCACCTCGTAGGGCTCGCCGGTGGCCAGCGAGTGCCGCCAGCGCCGGGAGGCCTCGGGGAGGTCGTCCGGATGCACGGGCAGACGCCACCCGTCACCCGCGGTGGAGCCGGGCGGCATGCCCGTGTACTCGAACCAGCGCGGGTTGAAGTAGTCGTGGTGGCCGTCCGGCCGGGTCGTCCACACGAGCTGCGGGATGGTTTCGGCGAGCTGCCGGAAGGTGAACTCACCGTCGGGACCGCTCAGGATTTGGCTCAGCAACGTGGAATCGTCCGGGACGCGCCGCTCGGAGGGGTTCATGAAAGGGACGAGGGACGTTAACAGGGCCAGAACAGCCCTGAGCACCCCACACCATCCCTCCCCCCCGGCCTTTCCACCAGCGGACATTCCCTCGACGAAGCTTCCCTCCCGGGGGGCCGGGTGTGGAGCACTCACCCGGCCGCTCCCCCTGGAGCCCGCCGCACGTGGCATTTCGCCCGGGCGCGAGGCACGGATGCGGGGAGCGTCCAGAGGAGGAAGCAGCCATGGCCAGAGCGATGTGGAACGGAGCGGTGATCGCGGAGAGCCCCACGTACGAGGTGGTGGAGGGCAACGTCTACTTTCCGCGGGAGGCGGTGAAGCGCGAGGTGCTGAAGGACAGCACGACGCACACCACGTGCCCGTGGAAGGGAGTGGCGAGCTACTACGACGTGGAGGTAGACGGGAAGGTGAACAAGGACGCGGCCTGGTACTACCCGGAGCCGAAGGACGCGGCGAGCAACATCCGGGGACACGTCGCCTTCTGGAAGGGCGTCCAGGTGGAGCGATAAGTCCACACAACCCCTCTCCCCTCGGGCGGGGCAGGCTCAGATGGTGCAGTTGATGAACTGCCCCGCCATGGGCACCAGCGAGCGCCCAGCCGCACTGATGACGACACTGGAATCGCGCACCGTGAGGTCCGGGCCGAGCCAGTAGATCGGGCCCTTTTTCAGCTCCAGCCGCTCGCCGGCCCTCTCTCGCTTCTCGTGCGTGTTGATGGAGCTTGTCCATTCCCAGTGAACCTCCCTGACTCCCCACAGGCCAAGAGCCTGTAGGGCTCAACAGGTATTCTCGGCCCTCTGCTCTGCGCGCCAGTTCGCGGACTCCTTCCGACACCCAGTTCCGTCTTCCGACGTGTTCTCCTACTTGGGCCGGTTGCCCGCGCCTCCTGACCTACCCAGTAAGGCGACTTCCATTTCTCCGCCCTTCCATGGTACGTGTCGGAGCACTTCCGACGTAACCATTGGGGACCTTCGCCTCCCCCTCGAGCGATCCGCAGCGCACAGGAGACCACATGGCCGGATTCGACACCCCGCCCACGGACACAGGGCCGTTCACCTTCGCTTCAGAATGCTTCCGCTACGAGGTGCTTCGCTCCCTCCTCGAACACGTGGACTACGACACCCTGTGGCTCGCCAGGAGCAGGCCCTTGAAGGAGAAGGCGCGCCGGAGGCTCGTTGTCCTGAAGCAGGTAGAGGTCCCTGAAGGGCGTGAGGGCCGGACCCGAGCCATCGAGGAAGTTCAGCTCGCCGAGCACCTTCATCATCCGAGGATCGCTCGCGTCTTCAGGATCGCCGAGTACCAGGGGGCACCCTTCGTGGTCATGGAACACATGCCAGGAGCCTTCCTGGCCACGATCATCGGCTCCGCGCTGTTGCTGGGCCGCAAGCCCTCGCCTGCCCTCGCCGCCTTCATCGCCGCTGAAGTGGCCAACGCCCTCGACTACGCCCACCACTGCGAGGATGACCGAGGCCGCCCGCTTCACATCATCCACCGTGCCATCGGTCCCATGACCATCCGCCTTGGACGCAACGGTCGCGTGAAGCTCACGAACTTCGGTGCCGCGTTCTCCGAGCTGTTGGGCCGCGTGCCCACGCCACCGAAGGTGCTCCGGGGGAACTTCGCCTACGCGGCTCCGGAGCTCATTCGCTCCCTCTCCGAAAAGGGCCGAGCCGGTCTTCTCTCTCCCAAGGGCGTCGACAGCAGGGCGGACATCTTCTCTCTCGGGCTCGTGCTGCTGGAGATCATCGCGGGGAACCATCCGCTCGATCCTCTGGACACGCTGCCGTCCGAGGTGTCCAAGCGCGCGCTCCGGCTCGTCTCGGGAGTGAGGGCCGAACATTCAGCCTGGGCATCCACCGAGGTGCTCGCGGATCGTCTCCTCCGCTTCGGCCCCGAGGACGTGGAGCGCATCGCCCACAAAGCCCCGGCCCCGCTGAAGCAGATAGCTCACCGGGCTCTTCGGAGTGACCCCGCCGAGCGCTATCAATCGGCCGCTGAGCTGCGTGATGACCTCCGCACCTACCTGCGCGGTCTCCGCCAGCCCTTCGGCGCCACGGAGGCCGCAGCGGAGCTGGCCGACATCCTCAAGAAGGCATCCGCCCTCAAGTGGAAAGCAGCGCACCCTGTCGAGATGGGAGTCCTCCCGTGGCCGAAGGCACTGAGCGTCCAGTAACCCCTGGACCGAGCAGAACGAGCAGGCAGAACGACAAGAAGAGGTTGATGACCCATCTGGCAGTGGTCGTGCGCGAAGCTCGAAAGAAGACTGAGCTGACCCAGGCGGATGTCGCGGACCGCGTTGGCATTGTCACCGAAGTGTTCGGTCGGATTGAGCGAGGATACCTGCTCCCGAGCGTTGCGACCTTTCGCAGGTTGTGCCGTGTGCTTCGCCTCGATGCGAACGTCGTCCTGGGACTCGATATCGAGAAGGCACCTCCATGGCTGAAGGAGCCTGAACCCGAGGCAGATGAGCCGCCCGAGCTGCGCCGACTGGTGAGAACGATTCGCCGCATGGACGCTGCACAGGTATCCGTCATGCTCAGCACCGCCAATGCGCTGGTGAGACACACCGCGCAACAGCCAGATGACCAGGCCGAGTAGGCGGATGGCTCTACCGGGTTCAATCCTCGAAAGACGAAGCAAGGACGGTCAGAACCTTGCTGAGCACCTTCAAGCGCTTTGGCGACCACGTCCGGAGCTGGTGGAGGATGCGCCGCAGCTCCGGCGAGAGGTTCCCCTCTGGGGGAGCCTCATCCACCGTGGCCGCGACCTGAGAAGGGCTCACTCCCATCAGCGCGTCGGACGAGATTCCCAGGGCGAGGCTGATTCGCCGCAGGCTCGGGACAGACGGCATCATGTCGCCACGCTCGATCCGTCCGTAGACACCTGGAACGAGCCCCACCTTCTGGGCCACCTGAGCTTGAGTCAGTCCGAGGCGCTCGCGTGCAGCGCGAGCTACTTCCCCAAGCGAGCGCTGAAGTTCTTCGTCCATGGTGGCCGTCTACCACGGTGGATGGGGGGCCGGGGCTTTCGGAGCGCAGCTCGTTCTCCACGAGGCTGGTAGGCTCGGCATTCTCGGAGGTGCGTCATGGGATTGGTCTACAGGCTGCCGGAAACCCAAGAGATGGTCGGGGGCTACCGCATCGTCGAGAAGCTCGGCAGCGGGAGCTACGGCTACGTCTACAAGGCCGAGCAGGCCGGATGCTTCTACGCCGTCAAGATCCTCCGGGGCCGCTTGTTGAATGACCGGGCCAGGCGCGAGATCGGCATCCTGAACCAC
>NZ_DBNGVP010000081.1:0-72490 GCF_057119385.1 Archangium sp.
GAACGAGTTGACCACGACGGGCTTCACGCCCAACTTCCCGGCCTATCCCTCGGGCCATGCCACCTTCGGTGCGGCCGTCCTGCACATCACGCGCCTCTACCTCGCGTCGATTGGCAAGGCCACCCTCAACCCGGACGGGAGCGATGACGTCGGCTTCGACTTCATCTCGGAGGAGTTCGACGGGGTGAGCCGGGATGTCGATGGCAGCGTGCGCACCCGGCACGTCCGCCGCTATGCGAGCCTGCTGCAGGCGATCGTCGAGAACTCGGTGAGCCGCGTCTACCTGGGGGTGCACTGGCGGTTCGACGGCACGACGGGCGGCTACGACTCCGACGGCAAGGGCCCCTCCGCCACGTTCAACCCGGATCCCGACAGCGTGGTGGTGCCGCGCGACTCCATCGGAGGCGTGCCGCTGGGGCTCGGCATCGCCGAGGCCATCTTCAACAACGGGCTGAAGCCGAGCACCGCCAGCCTGGCCCAGGGGGTGCCCCCGCCGCCGGCCACGCCCTCCAAGGAGGAGCCCCTGGGCCGCCGGCGGGACAAGAAGGACAAGAAGAAGTAGCGGCGGCTCACTTCGAGTGGAGGCGGCGGCCATCGAAGCCGCCGGCTCTCCGATACGATTTGTCCGCCCCACCGACTGGCAGGGCACCCGCTGCCCCTCTCGCACACGCCGGCGGCGAGAGGGGCAAACAACGTGTTGAAGGATTACGGGGCGAGCATCCACGCGGGGTGGCGTAAGGTAGCAGGCTCCATGGTCTCCATCCGCTCTACTGCTCTCTGCTGCATCGTCGTGCTCGGCTTCGTCGCTGCTTGCGGCGAAGAGCCCACCTCCCGCCCCCTGTGCAACAGCGTCGGCGCCGTGCTGTGCGGCGGCGCCTGCGTGAGCACCGAGAGTGATTCGGCTCACTGCGGTGGTTGCGACAAGGCCTGCGCGACCGGCGAGGCGTGTGAGAGCGGCGTCTGCGTCGCGCTCTGTCAGATCGACGGCAAGCAGGTCGCCGCCGGGGCGGTGAACGAGGCGAATTCGTGCGAACAGTGCACGCCGGCGACGTCCGCGACCCAGTGGACGCAACGCGCGGACGGGACGTCGTGCAACCCGGGACAGGTCTGCTCGGCCGGCGTGTGCAGCCCGAAGTGCTTCATCGATGGCGTGGTCCACGCCGCGGGTACGCCGAACCCGGCGAACGCCTGCGAGACGTGCGTGCCGGCGGCTTCGACGACGAGGTGGACGGCGCGCGCGAGCGTTCCGCTGCTGGTCGGCGGCGACGACATCGCGGCGCAAGGCTGGACGACGGTCATGCAGACGCCGAACTCGCTCACGTACGGCGCCGACTACGTTCGCCTCGCGACGTCGACGAACAGCGGCGGATCGACGAGCGGGCAGTTGCTCATCACGCGGCCGAACGCATTCGACGCAGCGAAGCCGTTCAAGCTCCACGTGACGATGCAGGTCGAGTCGGTGAACAACCACAACTCGCTCGACAGCGGCGCGGCCATCATGGGGAGCTTCACGCCGCCGTTCGGCAACGGCACGGATCGTGCGCAGATGCTCTACCTCGACAACGCGGCGATCGGCTGGTCGGACGACACGCAGTCCGCGGCGTTCCCGGTGACCGGCGGCGGGTACCATGTCTACGAGCTGGCGGTGGATGCCGCGAAGGTGGCGACGGTGAGCATTGACGGCGTCACGAAGCTCACGCGGAACAACTTCACGGCGACCGGCACCCTCGCCATCGGCGACCAGACAAACGACCCGAACGTCGACGGAGCGGTGCGGATCAAGTCGGTCGAGCGGCTCTGTCCCTAGGGCCTCAACAGTTCCCCCATTTCTCTCATGCGCTACCCGGTGGAGAACCGAGCCACGGCACCCGGTTCCGTCATCGGCTCCCCCCTCCGCGGGCCAACCTGCTAGAACCCGCACCCCATGAGAAATTCGATTGCGCTTTGGGTGGGGGTCGCAGTCTGTCTGTTCGCGCCGGTGGCCTCGGCGCGCGACTGGTTCGTTCGCGCCGGCTCGGACGGCGACGGGTCGATGGCCCGGCCGTTCAGCGATCCGTGGGAGGCGCTCGACAAGGCCCAGTCGGGCGACGTCATCCACGTCGCGGGCGGCAAATACTTCGGCCGGCTCGGCAATGGCATGTGGGAGGTGCCCGTCGACGACCTGCAGCTGCTCGGCGGCTACGACGCGGACTTCAAGAGCCGCGATCCCTGGAAGAACCTGACCCAGCTGCTCTGGGACAAGAGCTCCAAGAACCGCCCGAAGCAGGAGCGGCTGCTGTCGGCCAAGAAGAGCACCGTCGTCGACGGCTTCACCCTCGATCAGCGAGACCAGTGCCCCTACGAGACGGCGGAGCAGCTCGGCCGCAAGGAGTACCCGTCCTGTGACGGCCCGATGCGGTTCGCGCTCCCGGCCATCGTGCGCAACTGCGTCATCGTGAACCCGGGCTTCGACGGCATCGTCGCGCCGGCCGGCTCCACCCTCGAGAACAACCTCGTGGTGAACGCGGTGAACTGGGGCATCAACATCAACAGCACCACCGACAAGCAGGCCGTCGCGGTGGTGAAGAACAACACCATCGCCTTCACCATGTCGTTCAAGGAGCCTGGCAAGGGCGCCTACAACGGCTCCGGCCTCGCGCTGAAGGCAAACGCCACCGTCACCGGCAACATCATCGCCTTCTCGGACAGCAACGGCATCTACATGACCGCCAACCCCGAGAAGAGCACGCTCGCCGACAACGTGTTCTTCATGAACCTCTACTCGAATCTGAAGTTCTTCTCCGACGGCAAGGACATGCCGGTCGACGACAAGGAGATGGACCTGCTCGAGGAGGTCGGCTTCAAGAAGGTCGCGAACAACGAGGTGAAGAATCCGCAGCTGCCGATCGACGCCGCGTGGCTGGACCAGGTCTCCAAGCGCACCGCCGCCACGCCCGGCAAGCTGACGATGGACGACTTCAACAAGGCGCGCCAGGCGCTCGGGCTCCCGATGATCGCCAAGGGCGGCACGCCACCGTCGGGGGTGGCCCCGGCGATGGACCTCGACAAGGCGCTCAAGCTGCTGGCGCCCAAGGGAGCGGGCCAGGCCGGCGCGCGGGTGAAGCCGCTGACCGTCAGCTTCCAGGAGGTGGCGGCCGCGGCGCCGGAGAAGGCGTACAAGCGGATGGAGGTCAGCGCGTGGCTGAGCAAGCCGGAGGGCGTGGAGGGCCAGCCGATCGAGCTCGTCGTCGCGCTGAGCTCGGTGGCGAACGTGAGCGGCGTGCCGGCCCCGTTCAAGCCGGATGAGCACGCGGGGGTGTTCCTGCACGAGCCGACGGGCAGCTACGGCCGGTTCGTCGGCTTCTACCGGAAGGGCTCCACCGTGCAGCGGGTCGCGGATGCCGCGACCGGCGACTGGGGAGGCTCTGGCCCTCCGCAGAAGCTCTTCCTCGCCAAGGGCACCGTCTACGTGATGAAGGGCTTCCCGAAGGCGGGCTTCTTCGTCGACAGCCTCGAGCCTTACGAGGCGGCCGCGGCGAAGGCCAGCAGCCGTCCGCAGGGCCGGGACTGGTTCGTGCGGGCGGGAGCGAGCGGCGGCGACGGGTCGCGCGAGAAGCCTTTCAAGGATCCATGGCAGGCGCTGGAGAAGGTCGAGAGCGGTGACTCCGTGCACGTCGCCGAGGGCGAGTACTACGGGAAGCTCAAGACGGGCCGCTGGAAGATCGACGCCCCCTTCATCTCGCTCATCGGCGGGTACGACGCGCAGTTCCGCGAGCGCAACCCGTGGAAGCACCCGACGCGCCTGTTCTCGCCCGCCGAGTACAAGGGCCGCCGCGATGGCTACGTCGTCGAGGGCACGGATGACCACACCGGCGCGGTGGTCGACGGCTTCGTGTTCGATCGCGCGACGGACAACAAGTACAAGCCGAATGGCGATCTCGACTACGACCAGTCGGAGAAGCTCGAGCACCTGTGGCTGTCGAAGCCCGAGTGCGTCGTCCGCAACAACCTGTTCGTGAACGGCGCGGAGGGCGCGGTCCGCATCGGCAGCGGCAACACGCTCGAGAACAACATCTTCATGAACCACCACACCCGCACGGTGGTGGTGCAGCGCGGCTTTGGCACCGCGCCGATCATCTTCCGCAACAACACCGTCGCCTTCTCGTGGGACATCCGGTTCGGGCAGGGCAATGGCCGCAACGGACATCTGCTGTCCGTGGAGAACGGGGTCAACGCGATCATCGACGGGAACATCTTCGAGTTCGCCGACAACGACGCGATCCGTCTGATGGCGAACCCCGCCGACGTGGAGCTCACGAACAACACGTTCAACCACAACCTCTGGTCGAACGTGATGCGGCCCCAGGAGAGCGTCACGGTCGATGACAAGACCTTTGGCCAGCTGAAGGACTTCAAGTTCAAGAAGCTCGCGGGCAACCAGGTCATCTCGGCGGGCCTGCCCGTCGACCAGAAGTGGTTCGACGCCTACCTGAACCGCACCGCCTACGTGCCGGGCAAGGTGACGATGGACGACTGGAACCAGCTGCGAGAGATGATCGGCCAGCCGGTGCTCGCCACCGGTGGGCAGGGACCGTCCGGCTTCATGCCGCTCTATCCGTGGGAGAAGGCCCTCGAGCTCTTCCCGGCGAACCCGAAGGTGACCGCCGGCGCGCGCGCGAAGGACCTGCCGGTCTCCTTCACCGGCGTGGCGAGGGCCGAGTCGAACTTCGACTATGAGGACGTCACCTGGGGCGACGCCGCGAAGAGCGCCGCGACGTGGGGCAACCTGGAGGGCAAGCGCGTCGCGATGCGCGTCGTCATCCGCGGCATCGACAACCAGTACCAGCTCCCGGAGCTCTCCAAGGACGAGTACACGGCCTTCACGGTCACCGGCCCCGAGGGAACCGACTCCGGCGGGCTGCCGATGCGGATGTACGTGAAGAAGGGCAGCAAGGCCGAGCGCGCGGTACGCCAGGCGAAGTCGTACAGCTCGGGGACGCCGGAGCAGTGGTACGTCATCAAGGGTGTGGCGCGCGAGCAGCGGCAGCTCATCGCCGAGGTCATCGAGCGCGCCGACTGAGGGCCCGGCTCTGCGCTCGGTGACTGACGACGGACAGGGCGCCTCGGCGTCCTGTCCGTCTCAATCTGGTCCGATCAAGGCGGCGGGCAACCTCGATTGGAAGCGGCGGGAATCGAACCCGCGCCAGGCACTCCCTTCATGAAGCAGCCCCGTCTTTCCAGGCGGGCACCGTCTGGGTGATTCAAACCTCGTCGAACCGGGCGCCCGTCACGCCCAGTCGTTGCATCGCCTCCTTGATGCGCTCCGAGACGATGAGGGCAATCTCCCATCCCCAGGGACGGAAGAGGTGTACGCCTCCGACTTGAGTGGGATCGATCCTCAAGCCGTACACGGAAAAATATTGCCCGGTCTTCTCTGGTACTCCGTCTTCGGGCATCCAGTGATTGACCTCTTCGCAAGCGGCATCATCGATACATTTCACGACGCGCAGCACATTCAAGAGGCAATATTGCTCAGGCTGTGTCTCAACGTTCGCCGGGATGAGCTGTACGTCGGTCGGTGCCAGTTCGGCCAGGACCGAGGCCACCTTGGCGTGGACGACGGGTGCTGTATCCGCCAGGGAGAAGTCGAGCGCTCTTCCGGGCTGGAGGAAGGGAACTCGAACAGGACCGGTGACGCGTAGCGGCTGGCCCTTGAGGAATACGCCACTTAGAGGCTGGCCCGTCCGTGCATCGGTCGGGGTTCCCAGTATCCAACCTCCCGGGACATTCACGTCGTCCATCAGTTGGAAGTAGCGCATTCGCCGCGTATCCCTATCCTGCCGCAGGTGTTGTAATCAACTGGTTCAGTCTTGTCCCAGGAGTCGAGCACTCCACGCCCAATCGCCAAAGCGCTCGCGTGAGTCGTTCACGGCATTGCACCACGCCGACGCAGTCATCCGTGGCGAGCTTCAATACGTCACGAACCTGCCGATGGTACTGCTCGGGATGCGGGCCCCGGTGGCCTTTGACCCTCACCGTGTTGGCGGGGTCGTTCATGGTCATTCCCGCCTTTTCGAATATCTCTCGGAACCTTGGCGTCCACGGCCCTCCACGGGCGTCGGACGTGTCATTCTTGTTGGTGGCGATGTGGTGGATGTCTCCGTCCTCGTCCTCCTCCTCCTCGTCGAGCCGGGCGGGCTTGGGGGCAGGGGACTTGCTGGCCTGCTCGATTTCCGATTTGACCTGTTCGGCCGCGCGGCCGATTTCCCGGAGTTGCTCTTCCAGCACCCGTTTCTGACGGGATTCATAGAGCGTGGGATCCTCATCGCTCTGGATGGTGACCAGGGAGAGGAAGATAACGCCCACTCTCCCGAGCACCGAGACCGTGCTTCGGGCCGCCGTGGCCTCGCCTTCGGCCGCGAGAACCTCGGAGCTTGCCGCGGTGCTCGCTTTGGCGGTGACCATCGTTCGTCCCGTGTTCGCGACGAACTGGTTGTAGTCCGCCAGGGCTTTTTCCGCGCCCGCGAGCTTGCCGCTGAGCAATGCCCACTGTTCCGGCGTGAGCTGGCCACGAGTCGCCGTCAATGCCGCCTTCGCATGGTCCAGACGCGCGGCGATCTCCGCGCTCGTGTCGCCGTAGGCGGGGCCTGTCCCGAGCAGAAGCGCAGCCACCGCGAGCCATGCCCTGACTGCCTTCGCTGACATTTCAGTCTCCTTGGAGTACGCGAGCGTAAACGAGCATCGGGCTCACCCACCATCAAGCTGCCCGGCTGACTCCTTGCGCATCTCCTCGTCCAGCGCGGCGATACCCGGTTGCCCACGGCGAGTGCACGCCTGGCCCCTGCGCGAGGGCCACATAAGGCTGCGTGGTGTTGAAGCTCAAGGCAACCTCTCCTGGAAGCGGCGGGAATCGAAGCCGCCGCCTCCTGCCTCTGTTGGCTCAGCGGCCGTCGCGGGCCATGGAGTTGCCCAGCAGGCCGCGCGCCCGCACCACCAGCTTCGCGAACTCCTCGCGGTCCGCCTGGCCGTCGATGGCGCCCTCGGCGAGCTTCTGCATCGTGGCCAGGTTCCACCCCTGGGCGCTCGGGCTGCCGCGCAGCACGTCCGCCGTGGCCGCCACCGCCAGCGCGAAGCGGAAGTCCGCCGAGGCCCCATCCAGCGTCGCCCGCATCAGCTTCTGCTCGAAGGGGAAGGCCTGCTCGGCCGCCTCGGTGCCGTTGGGCGCCTTGGCGCGGATGCGCACCGTGCCCAGCGGCGCCTTCTCGCCCGTCAGCTCCACCTCGTACACCGCCGTCACGCTGTGGCCCGCGCCGATCTCTCCCGCGTCCACCTTGTCGTCACGGAAGTCCTTGTCCGCGATGTCCCGGTTCTCGTAGCCCACCAGCCGGTAGCGGCTCACCACCTTCGGGTCGAACTCCACCTGGATCTTCACGTCCTTGGCGATCACCTCCAGCGTCCCGGTGAGCTGCGTCTCGAAGACCTTCCTCGCCTCCTTGTAGCTGTCGATGTAGAAGCAGTTGCCGTTGCCCTTGTCGGCCAGCTTCTCCATCAGGTCGTCCCGGTAGTTGCCCATGCCGAAGCCGATGGCGGACAGGGTGACGCCCTCCTTCACGAATCCCTGGATGCTGTTGAGCATGGCATCCGCGGAGACGTTGGGGCCGATGTTCGCATCACCGTCCGTGAGCACCACCACGCGCGACACCGCGTTGCCCGAGGCCTTCTTCACCGCGTGCTTGTAGGCCATCTGCATGCCCGAGCCCATGGCCGTGCCACCGCCGGACTCCAGCGTGTCGATGGCCTTGTAGATGGCCTCCAGGTTGGTGGCCGGCGTGGGCGAGAGCACGTCCCGCGTGCTGCCCGCGTAGGTGACGAGCGCCACCGTGTCGTTCTCGTTGAGGTTCTTCACCGCCAGCTTCATCGCCTCCTTGGCCAGCGGCAGCTTGTCCGGCTGGCTCATGGAGCCACTGGTGTCCACCAGGAAGACCAGGTGCGCGGGCTTGCGCTGCGAGCGCGACACCACCTTGCCCTGCACGCCCACGCGCACGAAGTGGCGCTTCGCGTCGAAGGGCGAGGGCGCTCCCTCGAGGTGCACCGTGAAGGCGCCCTGCTCGGGCGGCGCGTAGCGGTACTTGAAGTAGTTGACGAACTCCTCCACCCGGACGGCGGCGTGCGGCGGCAGCGCTCCCTGGTTGAGGTAGCGGCGCGACACCGCGTACGACGCCGTGTCCACGTCCACCGCGAAGGTGGAGAACCGATCCTTCGCCGTCTCGGTGAAGGCATTGGCGGCGTGGTGGGTGAAGCTGTTGCCCTGCGACTGCGGCTCCGGCTGCTGCACGGCCATGCCCCCCGCGGGCATCGAGCTCATCCGAACGGGAGCAGGAGGAGGCGGCGGCGTGGCGGGGGCGCCTGCCGCGGTGCCCATCATCGGTTCCACCGCCACCGGCCCGGCGAGGGAGGATTGCGGAGTGCCCGGGGCAGCGCGCTTCGCGGGCATCGGCTTCGGGCTCGGCCTGGCGACATCGGCCTTCGCTTCAGAGGCCGCCGCGATAACCCCATCGTCGTCCGACTCGGCCCGCGCGGGCGTGGGTTCCGGCGGGGCAGGGGCGGCGGCCTCCTCCTTCGAGGCCTCGCGCGTCTGGGACTGCCACGCGACCGACTGCTCGGCGCTTCCCCTCGTGCTGGGCGCGTAGCTACAGGCGGGGACGAGGCTCAGGGCGAGGGCGGCGCTCCCCCAGCGGGTCAGGCGGTTCGGCTTGGTCGAGGACATGTGCGCTCCGGTTGTTTCCGTGGGAACGGACGCTCGGAACGCACCACCCGCGATTTGGGTTTATTCGGGCCGGGCGATTTTTTCCCCGAAGCCCTCGCGCAGCGTCTCCCCGAGGAACCGGCCCGCCCGGCGCACCGCGTTCCGGGCCGCGTCCAACCCGACGCACAGCCCGTACGTCAGGCCGATCAGCACCACCGTCAGCAGCGTGTACTGGCCCCAGCCGCTCCGGCCTCCCCACATCTTCTCGAAGGAGAATCCGAAGATGTGGAAGTAGATCAGCGCCTCGTGGAAGAAGTACGCGGACATGGACGACGTGCCGAACGTCTCCACGAAGCGGCGCACCCGGGAGGGCTCCCCATTCGAGGCCGTCCGCCGCTCCAACTCCATCAGCCCGAGCAGCAGCAGGCACACCCACATCCAGCGCTCGGCCGCGTTGGACGGGTTGGTGACGAAGAAGCGGTGCTCCGGGTACATGTCGCGCAGCGGCTCCGCCGCCATCCAGCCCGCGAACCCGAGCCCCACGAGGAACAGCAGGGCCCGGACGAGCCCCGCGCGGCCCTGCTCACCGGCCACGGCCCCCGCGTACGCCCCGAGCCACGTGAAGCCCAGCCACGGCAGCAGGGGGAAGACGGCCCCGGTGGACTTGTTGAGCACGTAGGCCCACGGCCCCTGCGCGGCCTCGCCCAGCGGCGAGAGGAAGAAGACGACGAGCGCCAGCGCCAGCGCCACGCCTCGCAGCACCCGCGGCCTCGAGGCCAGCCAGGCCGCCACGGGCAGGACGAGCAGCAGCGACAATCCCACGCAGTGGAGGATGTCCAGGCGCACCAGCCACTTCGGCTCGCGGAACAGGGGGAACCACATCCAGTTGACCAGCGTGGCCACGCCGAGCACCTGCAGGGCCCGGCGCAGGTTGCGCCCGAACCGCTCGCTCCGCTTGCCACTCGCGGCGCTGCGGACCAGCAGCATCGCGAGCGCGAAGCCCGCGGCGAAGAGGAAGGACGGCGCCACCAGCCCGTCGATCATGAGCAGGTGCTTCGTCGTCTTGCTCTGGCGCAGCTCGGGGGTCAGCAGCACCAGCGCGTGGCACTGGACCATGAACAGCACGGCGATGCCGCGCAGCCAGTCGATGGCGCGGACGCGCTCGGAAGTGGGGGAGGCACTCATGGCAGGCAGGCGAGCTCGGGTTCGGGGGCTTCGGCGTCCTGGTGCTGCAGCAGGCAGCGGATGGCGTTCGCGTCTGGCGCGTCCCCACCCCAGGAGCGCCGCCACAGCAGGCCGGCGACACGCGTGGGAATCCGCGAGTCCGGAGCGACGATGGCGCGGATCACGCCGTTGCTGCCGGCCTTCGCCTCCTGACGCAAGGACTCCAGCGTGGCGACGATCTCGGGGCAGCCCTCGGGACAGTTGTAGAGGAAGACCGCGTGCCCGTGCTCCAGGTTGTGCAGCCACACGCACCGGTTCTGCTCGGCGTCGTGGACCCGGCAGCGCACGGTGTCACCGCAGTGGTCCCCGCTCGTGGGCGGGTTCAGCCCGTCTCCGCACGCGGTGCTCGTGCAGGTGAGGTGCCTCGCGGTCGCGGGCGGGGGGGACAGGGTGATGCCGTAGCGGGAACAGTCCTCGGGGTCGCTCGGGCCACAGGCGAGCAGGGAGGACAGCAGCAGGGCGGGGAGGGCACGGTGGAACAGGGACATCGGGGCCCTCTTACCACGGGTGCAACGCATGGGCTCAACCCGGGACACGCGATACCGTCACCCCGACCCTCTCCCGGAGGGCGAGGGAGGAGGGGGCGCGGGATTGTGTCCTCGTGGATGGGGCGGTTTCTTGGAGGCCCTGCTCGTGAACACCCCCGTCACTTTGAAGGTGCGCTGCCCGAGGGCCTTCCTCTACGGTTGCGCCCCGACATGAACAGCACCTCTCCCTTCAAGTCCCTCGTGCGCGCGGCCCTCGTGGTCGTCCCGCTCATCACTTCCTGTACGCCCTCGGCGCATGGCTCCACCGCCGGCTCCGCCGAGGAGACGCGCCCCGCCGCCGCCGCGCACGCCGCGGAGCCCCAGAAGCCCGCCGAGGCCGCGCAGCCCACCGCCGAGGACGCGCGCCAGTTCGCCGCCCGGTTGAACGCGGACCTCAAGCGTCTGTGGACGCGGCAGGCCACGGCCGACTGGGTCAAGGCCACGTTCATCACCGAGGACACCGAGCGGATCGCGGCCTTCGTCAACGAGGAGGTGCTGGCCTACGTCAGCGAGGCCATCAAGCAGGCCGCGCGCTTCAAGGACGTGCAGGGCCTGGACGCGGACACCTCGCGCACGCTGCACCTGCTGCGGGTGTCCTCCACGCTGCCCGCGCCGAGCGATGCGGAGAAGCGCGCGGAGCTGGCCGCCGTCGCCGTGAAGCTCGATGCCCTCTACGGCAAGGGCAAGTACTGCGGCAAGGACGGCAAGGGTCAGTGCAAGGACCTGGGCGAGCTGTCCGATGTGCTGGCCAAGAGCCGCAACTACGACGAGCTGCTGGAGGCGTGGACGGGCTGGCACACCATCTCGACGCCCATGCGCCCGCTCTACCAGCGGCTGGTGGAGCTCTCCAACGAGGGCGCCCGGGAGATCGGCTTCGCGGACACCGGCGCGCTCTGGCGCTCCAACTACGACATGCCGCCCGAGGCCTTCGAGAAGGAGGCCCAGCGGCTGTGGGGGCAGGTGAAGCCCCTCTATGACGATCTGCACTGCTACGTGCGCGCCAAGCTGGCCAGGCAGTACGGCGAGGACAAGGTGCCCGCTGGCAAGCCCATTCCCGCGCACCTGCTCGGCAACATGTGGTCCCAGGAGTGGAACAACATCTACTCCATGGTGGAGCCCTACAAGGGCCAGCCCAGCCTGGACGTGGACGCCGAGCTGAAGCGGCAGAACTACGACGCCCTCCGCATGGTGAAGCTGGGCGAGAGCTTCTTCACCTCGCTGGGGCTCAAGCAGCTCCCGGAGACGTTCTGGCAGCGCTCGCAGTTCACCAAGCCGAGGGACCGCGAGGTGATGTGCCACGCCAGTGCCTGGGACATCACCTACGACAACGACGTGCGCATCAAGATGTGCATCAAGCCCACCGAGGAGGATCTGATCACCATCCACCACGAGCTGGGCCACGACTACTACTACACGTACTACTACAAGCTCCCGGTGCTCTATCAGTCCGGCGCGCATGACGGCTTCCACGAGGCCATCGGCGATGCGATCACCCTCTCCATCACCCCGGGCTACCTCAAGCAGCTGGGCCTGCTGAAGGAGGTCCCCAAGGGGGACAAGGGCCTCATCAACCTGCAGATGAAGGACGCCATGGAGAAGGTGGCCTTCCTGCCCTTCGGCCTGCTGGTGGACCAGTGGCGCTGGGAGGTCTTCTCCGGGCGGGTGAAGCCGGAGGACTACAACAAGGCCTGGTGGGCGCTGCGCGAGAAGTACCAGGGCGTGCGCGCGCCGGTGGAGCGCACCGAGAACGACTTCGATCCGGGCGCCAAGTACCACGTCCCCGCCAACGTCCCCTACACGCGCTACTTCCTGGCGCGCATCCTCCAGTTCCAGTTCCACCGCGCGCTCTGCCAGGCCGCGGGCCAGAAGGGCGCCCTCCACGAGTGCTCCATCTACGGCAACAAGGAGGCCGGCAAGCGGCTCCAGGCCATGCTCGAGATGGGCGCCAGCAAGCCCTGGCCGGACGCGCTTGAGGCCCTCACCGGCCAGCGGGAGATGGATGCCTCGGCGATGCTGGAGTACTTCGCCCCGCTGCGCACCTGGCTCCAGGAGCAGAACAAGGGCCAGAAGTGCGGCTGGTAGGGCATCCCGGGAGTAGACACGGGTAGAGGCCCCGCCTACACTTTACGCCCGTCTGGTTGGGGTCCGACCAGCCAGGTGCGGGCGCCGGATTTCGGCGCCCGTCTGTCTGAAAGAAGAAGAGAGCAAATGGCAACTGGTACCGTGAAGTGGTTCAACGATGCGAAGGGCTTCGGGTTCATCACGCAGGATGGCGGTGGCGAGGACGTGTTCTGCCACCACTCCGCCATCAACATGGATGGGTTCCGTACCCTGGCCGAGGGTCAGCGGGTCGAGTTCGAGGTGACCCGGGGTCCCAAGGGCCTGCAGGCGCAGAACGTGCGCGCGGCGTAATCCGGCTGGCTTCGTCGCGTTGTTCCTGAAAAGGGTCCGTCCCCTGGGGGCCGGGCCCTTTTTCATGTCTGGAGTCCTCGCGTGTCCCTCTCCCCATCCAGGTTCCTCGTGAAGCGTGCCGCGTTGTTTCCCCTGCTGGCCGCGCTCGGTTGCGCGTCCGGCCCGTCCCCTGTCCCGGCGGGTGCTCCGCCCGCGGAGGCCCGTCCCATGAAGCACACCGCCGATCTCCCCGCCCTGAAGGCCGAGCTCGTCTCCCGTCATGGCGAGGCGCAGCGGGCCCGCATCGAGCGGGGCGTGGAGCAGGTGGCCGCGCTGTGGCGCGACGAGGACGGGGACCTGGCCGCCTTCGTGCGCGAGCACTTCGTCACCGGCGAGACGCAGCTCGAGGCCACCCTGGCCCGGTTGGAGACGGCCTTCGAGCAGATCGACGGCCACATGAATGAGATCAGCCGGGAGCTGCGGCGCCCCACGGACCTGGACCTCGGGCCGCTGCTGCCGGTGGATTCGCTGCTGGCCGCGTATGCCCCGGCCGCGCACGCCACCGAGGATCTCTTCCGGGCGAAGCCCGGCTTCGTGGCGCTGCTCAACTTCCCGCTCACCACGCTGGCCGAGCGGATGGAGAAGGGCCCCGGCTACACGCGCCGCCAGTGGGCCGAGGCCCGGCTCACCGGCCGCTTCAGCAGCCGCGTGCCCGCCGAGGTGCGCCAGTCCTCCGCGCGCGCGGGCGCGGACGCGGACCTCTACGTCGCCGAGTACAACGTCTGGATGCACCACCTGCTGGACGAGCAGGGACGCCGGCTCTTCCCCTCGGGGATGCGGCTGATCAGCCACTGGAACCTGCGGGACGAGCTGAAGTCCCGCTACGCGGATGCAGAGGGCGTGGCGAAGCAGCGGATGATCGTCAAGGTGATGGAGCGGATCGTCACGCAGAGCATCCCCGCGGCGGTCATCGACAACCCTCGGGTGGACTGGAATCCGTTCACCAACGAGGTGAAGGCGGCGCCGGCCAGCGAGGTGGAGAAGGACGCGCCCGAGCGCCCGGTGGTGCTGGACGGCAAGCGTGAGGAGGACGTGCGCTACGCGAAGCTGCTGGCGCAGTTCCACGCGGCGCGGATGGAGGATCCGTACGTGCCGGTGGCGCCCACGGCCGTTGCCCGCAGCTTCGAGCTGGGGCGCGAGCTGCCCGAGGCCCGGGTGAAGGCGCTGCTGGAGCAGGTGCTGACGTCACCGCTGGTGCCCCGGGTGGCCAAGGAGATCGAGTCCCGGCTGGGCCGGAAGCTGGAGCCGCAGGACCTGTGGTACGCCGGCTTCAAGTCGAGCGGGATGCTGTCCGAGGACGAGCTGAACGCGCTGACGCGCCAGCGCTACCCGACGGCGGAGGCATTCGCCAAGGATCTGCCGCGCATCCTCCAGGGGCTGGGCTTCTCGAAGGAGAAGGCGGCCTTCCTGGCGGCGCACATCCGGGTGGATGCCTCGCGTGGGGCGGGACACGCGCTGCAGGCGGCCCGGCGCGGAGACTTCCCCCGGTTGCGCACGCGGGTGGGCCCGCAGGGCATGGACTACAAGGGCTACAACATCGCCGTGCACGAGCTGGGGCACAACGTGGAGCAGGTGTTCTCGCTCTACTCGGTGGACCACACGTTGCTGGCGGGCGTGCCCAACAGTGCCTTCACCGAGGCGCTGGCCTTCGTCTTCCAGGCGAGGGACCTGGAACTGCTGGGACGTGCGAAGCCGGACGCGGCCAGTGAGCGCGAGCGGGTGCTCAACGACTTCTGGCAGACGTGGGAGATCGCCGGGGTGGCGCTGGTGGACGTCGCCGTGTGGCACTGGCTGTACGAGCACCCGGACGCCACGCCCTCACAGCTGCGCGAGGCGGTGGTGCGCATCGCCCGGGAGACGTGGGACCGGTACTACGCGCCGGTGCTGGGAGGGCAGGGGACGCCGCTGCTCGGCATCTACAGCCACATGATCTCCTATCCCCTGTACCTGATCGACTATCCGATGGGACACCTGATCTCCTTTCAGATCGAGGAACACCTGAAAAAGGCAGGCAACCTGGGAGCGGAGTTCGAGCGGATGGCGAGCCAGGGCGCGCTGACGCCGGACGTGTGGATGACGAACGCCACGGGTGCTCCGGTGAGCGCCGAGCCGTTGCTGCGGGCCACCGAAGCCTCGCTCGCCCGCTGAATGGCGCCGGGCGCGGTCCCGGGTGTTCAGTTTCAGTCAAATGTTGTATGGATTCTCGCGTCATCGGGCCTGGAGTGAACATCCGGGCCCCTGCTTGCGAGAAAGCCCTTGACCACCACCGCTGAACTGAACGCCCTGACGGCAGGTGTAGACCCGCGAGCCTTCGATCCCTTCTCCTGGTTCAACATCATCGGGGAGATTGGCTGTGTCTTCTGGATCATCGCCTATGTCTTCGCCATCCGGCAGGGATTCAGGGACCGGGCGTATGGGCTCCCCCTTGTCGCCATCTGTCTGAACTTCGCCTGGGAATTCCTGGCGTCCTGGGTCATCCCGAATCCCGTGCCGCTGTGGCATGCGTTCGACCGCATCTGGTTCTTCGTGGATGTGGTGATCGTCTACCATCTGCTGCGCTACGGGGCCTCGCTGCAGCGCATCCCCGAGGTGCGCCGCTACTTCTACCCGATCGTGGCGGTGACCACGGTGATGGGAGGCATCGGGCTCTACACCTTCTATCTCCAGTACCGGGACATCCTCGCGCTGGTGGGCGCGTTCATGGTCAACCTCATCATGAGCGTGTCCTTCATCTTCTTCTATTTCGAGCGCCGCCATCAGGGAGGGCGTGGGCTGTCGGTGCCGGCGGCGTGGTGCAAGATGTTGGGGACGCTCGGCACGTCCATCGAGTGTCACTACGTCATCGGCCTGGCCGAGCCATGGCTGCCCAGCCTGTCCTTCCTGCACTTCGTCTGTGTGTCCATCTTCCTGGTGGATCTGCTCTACGCGGTGATGGTGACGAGGTGGGCGGCCCAGGTGGCGCGTGGACAGGTGACGCCGCTCGAGCAGGTGGAGCCGCGGGAGCCGATGCTCGAGGCCGCCTGAGTCCATGTCCGGAAACGTGCCGCTGAGCGGACGGGTGTGTCTGGTGACCGGGGGGGCGTCCGGTATCGGTTGGGCGCTGGTGAAGGCCCTGGCGCGCGAGGGCGCCTGCGTCCATGCGTGTGATGTGTCCACCGAGAACCTCGCGCGGGTGGAGGAGGAGGCGCGCCGCGAGGGCCTGGCCGTGCACCTGGCCCGCTGCGACGTGGCGGACCGGCGGGACACGGAGCGCTGGGTGGCGGACGTGGTGGCGCGCGAGGGGCGGGTGGACGTGCTCGTCAACAACGCCGCCTTCATCCGCTGGGAGTCCGTGGAGGCCATGCCGGTGGAGGACGCCGAGCGCACCATGCGGGTGGGCTATGACGGCATGGTGTACGCGACGCGCGCGGTGCTCCCGCACATGCGGGCGGCCGGCCGCGGGCACATCGTCAACCTCGGCTCGCTGGTGGGGCGTGTCTTCGTGAAGGGGCCCTCGGCGGCCTATGCCGCGGTGAAGGCCGCCATCGACGCCTATACGCAGGTGCTGCAGATCGAGCTGGAGGGCTCGCCCCTGCGCGTCACGCTCGTCCGGCTGGCGGCGGTGGCGGGCACGCAGTTCTTCGGGCGCCACGTGGACTCCGCGCGCATGCCGCGCATCGCGGACCTGGTGCCCCCGCTGGCGCCCGAGGCGGTGGCGAAGGCGCTCGTGCGGGCGATCCGGCGGGGCGAGCACCACGTGGATCTGCCGCGCTTCCTGCCCGCCGTGTACCTGCTCTTCGCGCTCGCCCCGGGCCTGACGCGCTGGTTCGCCACCGTGGGTGGGGCGGGGCGCCGGGACTATTCGCTACCTCGCGGCGGTGTCCGCACGGGAGATCCGTCATGACGCAACAGACCGAGTTGGCCGAGGTTCCCTATCCGCCCGCCCCCTGGCACATGCGCGGGGAGTGCTGGGGAGGGTGGGTGAAGGCGGACCGGGACGTTCCCTGTCCGGCGCCCTGGAAGCCGCTGCTCTCCTCGCGCATGGCCATGGTGGTGCTGATGCGCTACCGCGAGGGGACGCTCCAGTATGACGAGCTGATGGTGGGCCCGCTGGTGCGGCACGGCCTGCGCATGGGCCTGTGGATCCCCCATATCTGGGTGACCAGCGAGGCGTCGCTCTGGGGCGGCCGCCGCATGTGGAGACTCCCGAAGGAGCTGGCCACCTTCTCGTGGGAGGAGGGGCGCGTGCGGGTGGCGGACGCCTCGGGTCCCATCGCCACGTTCGGGCTGGGGCAGCGCTCGGGCTTCTGGCCCCCGCTCCCGGTGCCCATGCCTGGCGTCGGAGGCGCTCCGGGCGGGTGGACCACCTTCGTGGGGTGGATGAGCGCGCGGATCGCACCGGGAGGACTCCGGGTGGACGAGTGGTCGGAGCGTTTTCCGTTCCGCCTCCAGGGCCCGGCCTCGTTCAGCGTCAGGGCCCAGAACATGTCCCTCACCGTGCCCGGTCCCACCGTCGTGACCGGGTTCTGAAGGAGGAGAGAGCCATGATGTACGACTTCGATCTGAGCGCCCTGCGCGACGCCATGCGCGCGCCGTTTCCCAGCATCGCGCCCCAGCTCGAGCCCTTCTACGCCATGCTCGAGTACCACCTGGGCTGGCGGGACGAGCGGCTCCAGCCCCAGTTCGGCGCGGCGGGCAAGCTCGTCCGGCCGCGGCTGTGCACGCTCGCCTGTCTCGCGGTGGGGGGACAGGCCGAGCAGGTGCGTCCGCTCGCGGCCGCCCTCCAACTGCTGCACGAGATGACGCTCGTGCACGACGACATCCAGGATCGCAGCGAGCAGCGCCGTGGCCGCTCCACGGTGTGGCGCCGCTGGGGCGATGCCCAGGCCATCAACGTGGGGGATGCGCTGCTCATCCTCGGGCAGATGGCGCTCGAGCGCCTGATGGCCGCGGGCTACCCGCCCAAGCTGGTGCTGGACATCATCCGCGCCATCAACCAGACGGCGCTCGCCATCTGCGAGGGGCAGTACCTGGACCTCGCCTTCGAGGAGCGGCTGGATCTCACCGAGGCGGACTACCTCGCCATGGTGGAGCGCAAGACGGCGCGCCTGCTGGGCATCTCGCTGCGCACGGGCGCGCTGGCGGGGGGCGGTTCCCACGACGCGGCCACCCGCCTGGAGGAGTATGGGATCGCGCTCGGCCTGGCCTATCAGGCCCAGGATGACGTGCTCGGCATCTGGGGAGATCCGGTGGTGACGGGCAAGCCCGTGGCGGATGACCTGTACCGCCGCAAGAAGAGCCTGCCCGTCGTCCACGCGCTGTCCCACGCGGTGCCGGAGGATCGCGAGCACCTGCGGACGCTGCTCACCACCCCCGAGCCGGCCGACGCGCACGTGCAGGAAATGCTGGACATCCTCGCGCGGGCCGGCTCGCGAGCCGCCACCGAGCAGACGGTGTCCCGCTACTCGCGCCTCGCGTGCGATGCGCTGGCGAAGGTGCCCCAGTGCCCGCCCGCGGTGCGCGAGGAGCTGCAGACGTTGGCGATGGCGCTCAAGCTGCGGACGTCATAGGCACGAGGGAATGTCGATGGAAACCCACTCGGTGGACGTGTCGCCCCCGCTGGCCCGGCCGGGCAGTGCCCTGGACCGGTTGTGCCGCGTCACCTCGTACGTGCTGCACCCGGTGTTGATGATGCTGGCCACCTCGCTGCTGCTGTCCCTGTACGCGCACGGCAACGCGCCGAGGGCCCTGGGCGAGGCGAGCCTGCTGCTGCTCGGGCTGCTGCCGGGCCTGCTCTACCTCGCGGTGGGGGTGGCGCGGGGCAAGTTCAGCCACCTGCACCTCCTCAACAAGGAGGAGCGCCACGTCGTCCTTCCGCTGGTGGTGCTAGGCCTGCTGGCGGTGTTCCTCTCGTACAAGCTGGTGGGCGCGCCCGTGGAGCTGGAGCGGGGCGTGGCGCTGGGCACGCTCGGAGGCGTGGGCGTGGTGGCCATCACCCGCTTCTGGAAGATCAGCCTGCACTCGTCCGTGGGGGCGGGTTGCGCGGCGCTCTTCGCCACCACGTCGCCCGTCACCTTCGGGGTGCTGGGAGCGCTGGCCCTGCTCTCCGGCCTGTCGCGCCTGCCCATCCGCCACCACACGCCCGCCCAGGTGCTGGTGGGCTGGGCGTATGGGCTCGCGGTACCGCTGTTTCTCCAAGCCGTGCTGCCGCCCCTGTGAGCGGCGGGGTGGGGGGCACGAACTCCGCCCCCCACCCGGGACTGCCTACTTCTTGGGCTGCGGCTCCGCCCGGGGCACGTCCGCGCCCTGGCCGCCGATGCTGAGCAGCTCGATCTCGAACACCAGGGTGGAGTTGGGCGGGATGTAGGGGGGCGAGCCCTGCTCGCCATAGGCCACCTTCGACGGGCACACGAGCTGCGCCTTGCCGCCCACCTTCATCTTCTGCACGCCCTCGGTCCAGCAGGCGATGACGCTGCCGAGGGGGAACTCGGCGGGCTCGCCCCGTTTGTAGGAGCTGTCGAACTCGGTGCCGTTGATGAGGGTGCCGCGGTAGTTCACCTTCACCTTGTCGGTCGCCTTGGGGCTGGGGCCCGTGCCGGCCTTGAGCTCCTTGTAGACGACGCCCGAGGGCAGCTTCTTGGCGCCTTCCTCCTTGGCGGCGGCCTCCAGGAACTTCTGTCCGGCGCGCTCCTGCCGAGACTTGGCGAGCGGCTGCAGGTTGGCCCCGTACTTCTCCAGCTCCACCGCCGGCTTGGCACCCGTGGCCGCGTCCGTGATGCCCTTCTTGACGAGCTCGAGCTCCGCCGGGCTCAGATCGAACATCTTGACGCTCCGGCCGATCGACAGCCCCAGCGCGTAGATCGTCTTCTCCTCCTCGGTCTTGAGCTCCTGTGCATTCGCCTGCAGCCCGGTGAGGGCGAGCATGACCGCGGCCAACATTCCCAATCGCATGTGACTCCGCCTTTCCTTCAGTGACGGCGGAACAATAGGTCCGCCCGTCTCTTCCCGCTGGCGGTTTTCTTGCCCTCCGGCCGGATGCCCCTACGCTCGCCACAGGTTGCTGCGGCGCTGAAGCGTGCTGTAGCGGTGTCCCGGCCATCGGGAGGGCGAGAGAGATGAGCGACAAGCGGAAGAACGCGCGGGTTCCCCTCGACATCTACCTGAACAAGTACATGGGGGGCGTGCCGTACATGGCGCGCGCCGCCGACATCAGCCAGGAGGGAGTGAGCCTGGCGCGCCTGCTCGAGCCCGAGCAGGACACCCGGCGCGTGGGGCTCCAGTTCCAGCTCCCTGGCTCCACCGAGGTCATCTACGCCGAGGGCGAGGTGGTGCGCGAGTGGGTGGAGGCCGGCGCGAGCCAGGACGAGCGCTCGGGCGTGCGCTTCACGCTGCTCACCCAGCGGCACCGCCAGTTGATTGATGACTACGTGACACGCAGCGCGCAGGCGCACTGAGCCGCGCCCCGTTGGCGGGGGGGCGGGCGGGCCTTCCTTGACCTGACTCGGAGGGGGCCGGTTGAATCCGGCGCTCCGAGAAACGGGAGTGGGGAGGTTCACGTGAGGCGTGCACTGTGGGCGTGGGTGCTGGCGGTTCCGCTGTCGGCACTGGCGCAGGGTAACGGGGTGGATTGGCAGCGGCAGGTCCTCCGGGTGACGGGAGATGGGCCGCCGGACGTGAAGGCCTCCAACCCGTCCCAGGCGAGGTTGGGCGCGGAGCGCTCGGCGAAGGAGGACGCCTTCGCGGATCTGCTGGAGCAGGTGAAGGGCCTGCGCCTGCGCGCGGACAGGACCGTGGGCGAGGAGATGGCCCGCGAGGAGACCCGCCGGCAGATCGAGGACGTGCTGCGCGGCTACAAGGTCGTCCAGAAGCGCTACTTCTCCGATAGCGGCGTGCAGATGGAGGTGGAGGTGCCGCTCGGGGCGTTGACCTCGGTGCTGGTGACTCCGGCGTCCGCGGGCACCGCCGCGCCCGCCACGGCGGAGCCAGCGGAGACGAAGCCGGCGGAGACGAAGAAGGACGCGCGGGCGAAGCACACCGGGCTGGTGGTGGACGCGCGGAAGCTGGGCATGACGCCGGTGCTGGCGCCGCGGGTGCTCGATGAGTCCGGCCAGCCGCTCTATGGCCTGGAGGCGTTGTCCGCCGAGGCCCGGAAGAGCACGGGCGTGGCGGGCTTCTTCAAGAGCCTGGAGGCGGCCCGGAAGTCGGAGCTGGTGGGCGCGAAGCCGCTGGTGCTCGAGGCGGCGCGGCTGCAGGGCTCGGATCTGTTGCTGGGGCCGGACGCGGCGAAGGCACTCGCGGGGCTGGACCCGCGCCTCCTGGCCGAGGGCCGGGTGGGGATCCTCATCAAGTAGAGGCGCGCGATGGACCCGGAGAGGACGAAGCGGAGTCGTGGGGGGTGGGCCCTGGTGGGGCTGGTGCTCGGGTGTGCCTCGGGGCCCGGGCAGGTGGAGTCTCCGGCGGCGGATCAGGCGCGCGAGCTGATGCGCGCCATGCGCTCGCGCAACGGCAACCTGTTGTTGCGGTGCGAGCCCGAGGACGCCGAGGTGTACCTGGACGGAGTGCTCCAGGGCGTGTGCACCGACTTCGGTGGCAAGCCGAGCGGGCTGCGGGTGGGCCTGGGGCTGCACCGCATCGACGTGAAGAAGGACGGCTACTGGCCGTACACCACGTACTTCGAGCCCAGCAATGCCCGGGCGGGGCTGACGATCACGCTCAAGTCGATGGCGCCGGAGCGCGGCGGCTCGGACTGATCCACCGCGAGAGCTCCTGAGACAGGGAACAGGAGCCTTTCGCGTAGCGGCCTGTAGCACCCTGTAGCGGCTGCTACATGTATCACGTGCGGGGGCCGATATTCCGGCTCCGCGGAGCGTTGACGCCCGGAGGATCAGCGGAGCCGGGGCTAGACGATGCGGGTGGGACGGCGCAGATCGCGGGGCATGGATCACGCCGATCAGTGCGGCCTTCTCGTGTTCGAGGAGGGTGGCACGGCGTTCCCTACGCCGGGGGAACAGGACGTGGACACCAGGAGCCGGACCCAGGGGAGGCGTTGAGCATGGCCGGGTTGGACTGGGTACAGGTGGACGTGGGGTTTCCCATGAGCCTCCCCGTGGTGTGCGCCGCTCGCACCCTGGGGATGGAGCGCCGGGCCTTCGTGGGGGCCATGGTGGAGCTGCAGATCTGGGCGGTGCAGGCCGGGGCACCGTCCGTGGACGTGTCCACGGAGGCGGGCCGCCGCTGGCGGGAGTGCCTCGCGTGGCTGCATGACCATGGGAAGCGGTACGCCCTGACGTGGCTGGCGCAGGCCCGGGCTGTGGACGTGGAGGACGGACGCCTGGTGCTCGAGGTGCCGGACGCGCACTTCCGCCAGTGGGTGCAGGAGCACTACGGCCAGATGGTGGAGCAGCTCGCCCGGGAGCTGGGTCTCGAGGGCGTGTGCTGGCGGGTGGCCGAGGGCATCCGTGCGCCGCTTCTGGGATAGACCGGGTAGTATCCAGCGGACGAACGGAAGAGGAGCCCGCCATCGGACGCAACAAGAGAGGCAAGGCGCGCGCGGAGAAGGCGCCAGTGGCGAGGGTCGCTCCAGCGGAGACATCCCTGCACGTGGTGAAGACCGAAGCGGAGCAACGGCCGGCCCCCGAGCCGAGGCCGGAGCCCCTGCTCGTGGAGCCACCGCCCGCCGAGGGCGAGCTCTCGGAGGCCGAGGCGCGGCGGGTGGATTTCGCCTGGTCGGCGGCCATGGTGGGCTCGCTGGCGCTGGTGTTCGCGCTGCTGTCGGTGTTCGGCGGGGTGGCGGTGCCGGTGCTGCTGGCGCTCGCCATGGCGTACGTGCTCAACCCGCTGGTGACCGCCATGGAGCGCCGGGGACTCAACCGCACCCTGGGGACGAGCGTGGTGTTCACCGGGAGCCTGCTGCTGCTGATCGGCGCGGTGCTCTACCTCATCCCGGTGTTCCGGGAGGAGGCGGTGAAGCTGCCGGACTTCTTCCGCCGGGCGAGCGAGCGGGTGGTGCCGCAGGTGGAGTCGTTGCTGGGACGTCCGTTGCCGGAGCTGTTGCGCCAGCGCATGACGGAGCTGGGGGCCCAGGCGTCGGAGATCCTCCAGAGCGCGGGGCCCACGGCGGCGCGGCTGGTGGCGAGCTTCGCGGGCAACACGGCGCGGGTGGTGGCCACGTTGCTGGGCCTGCTGGTGGTGCCGGTGCTGGGCTTCTTCTTCCTCCAGGACTATCCGGAGCTGGTGGGCAAGGTGAAGGCCCTGGTGCCGCGCCGGGCGGTGGGGCTGGTGAGCCGGCGCTTCTCCGAGGTGGATGACGTCCTGTCCGCCTTCGTGCGCGGGCAGATCACCGTGGGGGCGATCCTCTCGGTGCTCTACGGTACGGGCCTGTGGTTCGCGCGCATCGACCTGGCCATCGTGATTGGCGTCATCGCCGGGTTCGGCAACATGGTGCCCTACCTGGGGACGGGGCTGGGGGTGGTGCTGGCGGGGCTGGGGCTGATGCTGTCCTGGCAGGGTCCGTGGCAGCTCGCGGCGGTGGCGGGCACCTTCGTGGTGGGCCAGATGGCCGAGGGCCTCTTCATCACCCCCAAGGTGGTGGGCGACAAGGTGGGCCTCTCGTCGGTGGCCGTGATCATCGCCATCCTGGCCTTCGGAGAGCTGTTCGGCTTCACCGGCATCCTGCTGGCGGTGCCCACGACGGCCATCCTCAAGGTGGTGTGGAGCGTGGTGGTGGAGCGCTACAAGCGGACCGGCCTCTACACGGGCGGGCAGCCTGGCCCCTGAGCCTCGCGCGACCCGGCCCGAATCCGTCCCGTGGAGTAGACGGTGGCGGAGGGGTAGGGCGGGGCGCTAGGGAAGGGGACCGTGGCGAAGAGCAAGACACCAGGGACGGGCGCGGCGGGGCTCGCGCGCCTTCACGACGAGATCATCACCTGCCGGGCCTGCCCCCGGTTGGTGGAGTGGCGCGAGCAGGTGGCCCGGGAGAAGCGCCGGGCCTTCCGCGACTGGACGTACTGGGGCCGGCCGGTGCCCGGCTTCGGGGACCCCCAGGCGGAGCTGGTCATCCTCGGACTCGCGCCAGCGGCCCATGGGGCCAACCGGACGGGCCGGGTGTTCACCGGGGACCGCTCGGGGGACTTCCTCTTCGCCGGGCTGCACCGGGCGGGCTTCGCCAACCAGCCCCGGAGCGAGCACCAGGACGACGGCCTCGCGCTGACGGGGGCCTACATCGTCGCGCCGTGCAAGTGCGCCCCGCCGGACAACAAGCCCCTGCCGGAGGAGCTGGCCCGGTGTGCCCCCTTCCTGGACCGGGAGATGGCCCTGCTACCCGTCCAGGTGGTGCTGACCCTGGGGGGCATAGCCTGGAACGCGACGCTCGCCTGGCTGGAGAGGGCGGGGGTGTCCATCCCCACGCCGCGGCCGTCCTTCGGACACGGGGCGGAGCTGGCCCTGCCGGGGGCCCCGGTGCTGTTGGGCTGCTACCACGTGAGCCAGCAGAACACGCAGACGGGCCGGCTCACCCCCGCCATGTTCGACGCCGTGATGGCCCGCGCCCGGGTGCTGATCGAAAATCGCCAGGGAACATGACGTACCCATGTCGGTGTTTCCTTGACAGCTCCGGGCTGCCCATCGTATTCCCCGCCCATCTTCGACGGCGGCAGTCGCGGCGGCGAACGGGTCGTTAGCTCAGCGGTAGAGCACTACCTTGACACGGTAGGGGTCAGTGGTTCGATCCCACTACGACCCACTTCAGTACGGGTTTTCAACTGCGGGCGGCAAGGCTGATGAGCCTGCCGCCCGCGTTCTTTTCCGAGGTCTCGCATGGCGGATCAGATCACGGTGACCCTCCCCGATGGCAGCCAGAAGCAGGCACCCCGGGGCACGACCATCGCGGACTTCGTGCGCGACAGCATCGGGGCGGGCCTGGCCAAGGCCGCCCTCTTCGCGCGCGTGAACGGCCAGGACATGGATCTGGCCCGTCCGCTCACCGAGGACGTGAAGCTGCAGATCTTCACCTCCAAAAGCCCCGAGAGCCTGGAGCTCATCCGGCATGACGCCGCCCACGTGGTGGCCAGCGCCGTGCAGCGCCTCTTCCCGGGCACGCAGGTGACCATCGGTCCCGCGACGGAGGAGGGCTTCTACTACGACTTCTTCCGCGAGAAGCCCTTCACGCCCGAGGACCTCGAGAAGATCGAGGCCGAGGCCAACAAGGAGATCGCCAGCAACCTGCCCTTCGTCCGGACGGAGATCTCCATGGACGAGGCGATCAAGCTCTTCGAGGACAAGGGCGAGAAGTTCAAGGTCGAGATCGTCAAGGACATCGCGGCCAAGGGCGCCAAGACGCTCACGCTCTACACCCACGGCGACTGGGTGGACTTCTGCCTCGGGCCCCACGCTCCGAGCACCGGGAAGATCGGCGTCATCAAGCTGCTGTCCACCAGCGGTGCGTACTGGCGCGGAGACCATCGCAACCCGATGCTCCAGCGCATCTACGGCACGGCCTTCTTCGACAAGAAGGCGCTCCAGGAGTACCTCAACCGGATGGAGGAGGCCCGCAAGCGCGATCACCGCAAGCTGGGCAAGGAGCTGGATCTCTTCCACTTCCACCCGTACTCGCCGGGCGCGGCCTTCTGGACCCCCAAGGGCACCACGCTCTACAACACCCTGGCCGCCTTCATGCGCCGCATGACGAGCGAGACGGGCTACGTCGAGATCAAGACCCCGCTGCTCTACAACAAGGGCCTGTGGGAGACGAGCGGCCACTGGGGCAAGTACAAGGAGAACATGTTCCTCGTGCTCGACAGCGAGTCCGGGGAGCATGACTTCTCGCTGAAGCCGATGAACTGCCCGAGTCATCACCTGTACTACGGCTTCAAGAAGCACAGCTACCGCGACCTGCCCCTGCGCCTGCACACCCAGGACGTGCTCCACCGCAACGAGGCGGCCGGCTCGCTCGGTGGCCTCACCCGCGTGCGCCAGTTCGCCCAGGACGACGCCCACATCTACTGCATGGAGAGCCAGATCCCCGACGAGGTCCGGCGCTTCGTGCAGCTGCTGGATCGCGTCTACAAGGCCGTGGGTCTCTCCTACGCCGTGAAGCTGTCCACCCGGCCCGAGAAGCGGCTCGGCGATGACTCCCTGTGGGATCGCGCCGAGGCCGGCCTCAAGAGCGCCCTGGAGGGGCTCGGCCTGGAGTACGAGCTCAAGCCCGGCGACGGCGCCTTCTACGGCCCGAAGATCGACTTCGACGTGTCCGACAGCATCGGCCGCAAGTGGCAGCTGGGCACCATCCAGCTCGACTACCTCGCCCCCGAGCGCTTCGATCTCACCTACATCGGTGACGACAACGCCGAGCACCGCCCCGTGGTGCTCCACCGCGCCATCTTCGGCTCCTTCGAGCGCTTCATCGCCATCCTCATCGAGCACTTCGCCGGTGCCTTCCCCGCGTGGCTGGCCCCCGTGCAGGCCGTGCTCGTCACCGTGGCGGACCGCCAGAAGGACTACGCCCTCAAGGTGCGCGACCAGCTCCGCGCCAAGGGCTACCGGGTGGACTTCGACGAGCGCGGCCTCACCCTCAACGCGAAGATCCGCGACGCCCAGCTCCAGAAGATCCCCTTCACCCTGGTCATCGGCGACACCGAGGTCGAGGGCGGGGGCGTGTCCCCCCGTCGCTACGGCGGCGAGGACCTCAAGACCATGAAACTGGAGGCCTTCGAGGCCCTCCTGGAGAAGGAGGCCGCCTGGCCGTGAGGCCCCTCGGGGGGGTCCTGGGTCATGATCACCCCTTGACTCCCTATCGCTGGCAAGTATCTTGCCCCCCTTCAGAGGGGAGTACCTACTCCCACGATCTGGAGGGAGTCACATCGCTCGCGACCAAAGAACGAACCGCCGTATTCGCGCTCGCGAGGTCCGCGTTGTAGGACCTGAGGGCGAGCAACTAGGAGTCCTGCCGATCGAAGCAGCGCTGGATCGGGCTCAGTCCGCGGGGATGGACCTCGTCGAGGTCAACCCCATGGCCAAGCCGCCAGTCTGCAAGATCATGGACTACGGCAAGTTCAAGTATGAGGAGAAGAAGCGAGCCTCGGAAGCGAAGAAGAAGCAGGTCGTCGTCCACCTGAAGGAGATCAAGCTCCGTCCCAAGACCGAGGAGCACGATTACGAGTTCAAGGTCCGCAACGTGCGCCGCTTCCTCGAGGAGGGGAACAAGGCCAAGGTCACGATCATGTTCCGTGGCCGGGAGATCACGCACAAGGAACTGGGCTCGGCCATCCTGGATGACGTGGTCAAGGATTTGAAGGACGTGGCGGTGGTGGAGCAGATGCCGAGGCTGGAAGGGCGGCAGATGTTCATGATCATCGCCCCGAACCCGAAGGTGGCGGCCCGGGCGAGGGAGATGGCCCGGCAGCAGGCGGCGGCGGCGGAGAAGAGCGAGAAGGGCGAGGGCGGGAAGAAGAACGAGGTGGCGGGCTCTGCCAGGCCCGAAGGTCAGCAGGCGGCGGCTCAGGCCCCGGTGCCTGCTCCCACGGCAAGCGCTCCGGCGCAGGCCGAGGGCGCGAAATAGTTGGACCCGGCTGGCGGCTTCCAAGCCGTCAGCCCTGACACACGCTGACGGCGATTCGCTGCGGCGGATGGGTAGTTGAAGGAAGGAACCGCAAGATGCCCAAGTTGAAGACCCGTAGCGGCGCCAAGAAGCGCTTCCAGGTGAAGAAGACCGGCAAGGTGAAGTTCGGCAAGGCCTTCGGCAAGCACCTCTTCACCCACGCCAAGAGCCAGAAGCTCAAGCGCGATCACCGTGGCACCGGCCATCTGAAGGACATGGATGGCAAGAAGGTCGTCAAGGAGATGTTCCCCTACGGGGCGAACTAGCCGTACGCAGTCAAGAGGGCCCTGTCGGTGCGGTGAACAACCGGAGCCGGGGGTTTTCAAACACCTCGCAGCAGTCAGGAGTCAGCAATGCGCGTCAAGAAGGGTTTCAAGGCTCGTCGCCGTCGTAATCGGATTCTGAAACTGGCCAAGGGTTACCGCGGCCGCCGCAAGAACTGCTACAAGCGGGCCAACCAGGCCGTGGAGCGCGCGCTCGATTACGCCAGCCGTGATCGCGCCGTCCGCAAGCGGAACTTCCGCTCGCTGTGGATCGTCCGCATCAACGCGGCCGCCCGCACCGTGGGCCTGTCCTACTCGCGGCTGATCGCCGGCCTGGCCAAGAACAAGATCGCCCTGGATCGCAAGGTCCTGTCCGAGATGGCCATCGTGGATCCCGCCGGTTTTGCCGCTGTCGCCAACATCGCGAAGGCGGCCTGAGTGTGACGGCCGGCCCTGAAGCCGGCCTCGAAAGTGAGCGGCCGCGGTCTTCCTGTGAAGGCCGCTGCCACTCGCGGGTTTGAAACGGGCTGCCCCCAGGGCGGCCCTTTTTTTTGGCCCCGGCCCGGCCGGGAAAAGGGAGGCGAAGTCCCCATGCGAGATCGCTTGCAGGCACTCGCGGACGCGGCGCGGCGGGAGATCTCCGTCGCCTCGGAGCCGTCCGCCGTCGAGGCGCTCCGAATCCGCTACCTCGGCAAGAAGGGCGAGCTGTCCGGTGTCCTCGGAGGGATGGGCAAGCTGCCCCCCGACGAGCGCCGCGCCCTCGGCGAGGTGGCCAACCAGGTCAAGGCGGAGATCGAGAAGCTCCTCGCCGAGGCCGTCCAGCGCGCGGAGGACGCGGCTCTGGAAGCCGAGCTGCGCGGCCCCAGGCTGGACGTGACGCTGCCCGGCCGCGCCGCCAGGCCCGGCAGCCGCCACCCGGTGTCCCGGACGATGGAGGAGATCGTCCGCACCTTCCAGCGGCTCGGCTTCGAGGTGGCCCACGGGCCGGAGATCGAGCTCGACTACTACAACTTCGAGGCGCTCAACCTCCCGAAGGATCACCCCGCGCGCGACATGCAGGACACCTTCTACGTGGACGAGTCCTCGCTCGGCCACGCGAAGAAGGCGGACAGCTCGCCGCTGCTGCGCACGCACACGTCCCCGGTGCAGGTGCGCTTCATGCTCAACCGCAAGCCGCCCTTCCGCGCCGTCATGCCCGGCCGCGTCTACCGGCGTGACTCGGACATCACCCACACGCCCATGTTCCACCAGGTGGAAGGGCTGCTGGTGGACAAGGACGTCAGCTTCGCCGAGCTCAAGGGCACCCTGGATGCCTTCGTGAAGGCCTTCTTCGGCTCGGACACGCGCACGCGCTTCCGCCCGTCCTTCTTCCCCTTCACCGAGCCCTCGGCCGAGGTGGACATCTCCTGCACCTCGTGCGGCGGCAAGGGCTGCCGCATCTGCAAGCAGACCGGCTGGCTGGAGGTGCTCGGCAGCGGCTCGGTGCACCCCAACGTCTTCAAGTACAGCGGCTATGACCCCAACGAGGTCTCCGGGTACGCGTTCGGCATGGGCGTGGAGCGCATCGCCATGCTGCGCTACCGGATCGACGACCTGCGGATGATGTTCGAGAACGACGCGCGCTTCCTGGAGCAGTTCTGATGAAGATCTCGGTCAAGTGGCTCGGTGACTATGTGGCGCTCCCGGCGAGCGCCGACGAACTGGCGCGCAAGCTGACCGCCGTGGGTCTGGAGATCGAGGGCCTGGAGCGCCCCGGCGAGGGTCTGCGCGGCGTGGTGGTGGCGCAGATCAAGGAGTCCGTCCAGCACCCCAACGCGGACAAGCTGTCCGTGACGAAGATCGACATGGGCGGCCCGGAGCTGCTGCAGGTCGTCTGCGGCGCCAAGAACTTCAAGGTCGGCGACAAGGTGCCGCTGGCCACCCTCGGCACGAAGCTGCCCAATGGCGTGGAGATCAAGCAGGCCCCCCTGCGCGGCGTGGACAGCTTCGGCATGCTCTGCTCCGCCAAGGAGCTGGGCATCTCCGAGGAGTCCTCCGGCCTGCTCATCCTCCCGCAGGACCTGAAGCCGGGAACGCCCATCGCCCAGGCGCTCGGGATGGATGACGTGGTGCTGGAGGTGAACGTCACCCCCAACCGTCCGGATGCCCTGTCGCACCTGGGCGTGGCCCGCGAGGTAGCCGTGGCCACCGGCGGCACCCTGCGTCCGCCCCAGCCGAAGCTCGCCGAGTCCGGCGCCCCCGCCTCCGAGAAGGCGAAGGTGCGCGTCGAGGACCCGGTGCGCTGCCCGCGCTACGCCGCCCGCGTCATCGAGAACGTGAAGATCGGTCCCTCGCCCCAGTGGCTCCAGGACCGGCTCAAGGCCTGCGGCGTGCGCCCCATCAGCAACGTGGTGGACGTCACCAACTTCGTCCTCCTCGAGTACGGCCAGCCGCTGCACGCCTTCGACCTGGACAAGGTGGCCGGTCAGGAGATCATCGTCCGCACCGCGAAGCCGGGCGAGAAGATGACCACGCTCGACGGCAAGGAGCGGGCGCTGTCTCCCGAGGACCTGCTCATCTGTGACCGCGACCGGGCCCAGGCCCTCGCCGGCGTCATGGGCGGCCAGGACAGCGAGGTCAGCGCGGGCACCACGCGCGTGCTGCTCGAGTCCGCCCACTTCCAGCCCTCGAGCATCCGCCGCACCTCCAAGCGCCACGGCCTGCACACCGAGGCCTCGCACCGCTTCGAGCGCGGCGCGGACCTCGACGCCGTCATCCCCGCGCTGGATCGGGCCTCGGCCCTCATCGCCGAGTTGGCCGGTGGCACCGTGGCCCCGGGCCGCATCGACGTGCACCCGAACATCCAGCCGCCTCGCCGCGTGACGCTGCGCTACGGCCGCGTAGAGAAGGTGTTGGGCGTGGCCATCCCCGAGGCCGAGTGCCGGCGCATTCTCAGCACCCTCGGCTTCCTGTCGGTGGGGGAAGGGAATGGGCAGACGGTCTTCGAGGTGCCCCGCGCCCGCGTGGACGTGGAGCGCGAGGAGGACCTCATGGAGGAGCTCGCCCGCGTCTACGGCTACGACAACATCCCCGCGAAGCTGCCCCGTGGCCTCGCCGAGCTGGGCCCCGAGCCGGCCACCGCCGAGGCCGAGCGCCGCGTCCGCCAGGCCCTCTCCGGCGTGGGGCTGAGCGAGGTGGTGAACTACTCCTTCGTCGCGCCGCGCTCCCTGGAGGTGCTGGGCGGGAAGGACAAGCCCGTCACGCTCCTCAACCCGCTGAGCGTGGAGCAGTCGGTGATGCGCACCAGCCTGCTGCCGGGCCTGCTGGAGAACCTCTCCCGCAGCGTCCGTCACCAGGTGGAGTCCGTGGCCCTCTACGAGACGGGCCGCGCCTACTTCCAGGATCCCGAGGGTGGTCAGGGCCAGCGTCCCGCCGCTCGCGAGGTGCACCGTCTGGGAGGTCTCGTGTGGGGCCTGCGTGGCGGCCGGACGTGGACGCAGAAGGACGCCCGGGCGGACTTCTATGACGCCAAGGGCGCCCTGGAGGCCGTGCTGCACGCGCTCCATGTGGACGGCGTCCGCTTCGTCCCCGCCGAGGCTCCCGCCTACCACCCCCGCGCCTGCGCCCGGGTGGAGCTGGCCGATGGCACCGTGCTCGGCCACGTGGGCGAGTTGCACCCGCGCGTCACCAAGGCCCTGGACCTGCCCCGCGACGTCTTCGTCTTCGAGGTGGACACGGCGCCCCTGTACGCCGCCTCCCGCCTGGTGCCCGAGTACCAGGGCCTGCCGCGCTTCCCGGCGGTGCTCCGGGATCTGGCCGTCGTGGTGCCCCTGTCCCTCCAGAACGACGAGGTCCGCCGCGTCATCCTCGAGGTCGGTGGCCCCCTGGTGGAGGACGCCCTCATCTTCGACGTCTACACCGGCAAGCCCATCCCCGAGGGCCACAAGAACCTGGCCTACGCCATCCGGTACCGCTCGCCCGAGCGCACGCTCACGGACGCGGACGTGACGGCCGCCCACCAGCGCATCATCTCCGAGGTCAACCAGCGCCTGGGTGGTGCCCTGCGGACCTGACGTGGTGGGTTCGCGCGAAAACCTGAGTGAAACCGGTGGGTTGACAGCTGTCAGGGAAGGCTGTCACAGTCCGCCGGGTTCACCGCAGAGAGGGGCGCGAAGGTACTCGCATGACCAAGGCGGACATCATCGAAGGGGTCTACGAGAAGGTCGGCTTCTCCAAGAAGGAGTCGGCGGAGATCGTCGAGCTCGTCTTCGACACCTTCAAGGAAACGTTGGAGCGCGGGGACAAGATCAAGATCTCGGGGTTCGGCAACTTCCAGGTGCGCCAGAAGAAGGCGCGCGTGGGCCGCAACCCGCAGACCGGCAGGGAGATCGAGATCTCGGCCCGCCGCGTGCTGACCTTCCGGCCGAGCGCGGTCCTCAAGGCCGCCCTCAACGGCGAGCAGATTCCCGAGAACCACTCGGAGCTGGACGCCGCCGAGGACGCCGCCGCCGACGCGGCCGAGGCCGCTGGCCTGGATCCCGAGGATCTGGACGAGGAGCTGGAGGAGGTCGAGGAGTACAAGGCCTCGGCCGGAGGAATGAAGGCCAAGGCCGAGTGAGTTTTTGAAGGGCCGCCCGATCTCGTGCTTGACCTGTGGTTCGGGTGACGGCATAAGGCAGCCCATCTCGCCGACGGGAACGCCGACGAGACGCCGCAACGGGGCGTAGCGCAGCCTGGTAGCGCACTTGCTTGGGGTGCAAGTGGTCGCTGGTTCAAATCCAGTCGCCCCGACCAAAGAAGGCCCTGGAGTTTCACCGCAAGGTGGGCTCCAGGGCCTTCGTTTTTTTTGGGCTCCCGGACTCCCGCGAAACAGGCCGTGGAGAACGGCCTCGGTGAGCTAGCGGTCGTGTGGCGCAGCGCATGGAAGTGCAGCGAGCAAGGCGTCGCCCGAGGTCAGAGCGCGCAGCACAGCCTCAATTTCGGACGCGAGCACATGCCCTCGCACCGCGTTGAGCGCGAGCTCGAAGCTGGGGCGCTTCCGGGCGAGGAAGTCGACAGCACGACGGGGTTATGTCCTTCTCGTCCGCGGGCACGACGTCGAAGTGCCCGCCCATGAAGCCCAGCGCCCCGACACCGGCGTTGCGGCCCTTCACGGTGAGCACCACGCAGGGGGGGGGCTGGTTGCTGGGAGCATCCAGGGACTCTGCCTGGATGAATCCGCTTTGAAGGTGCGACGCCAGCGTGTCCAGCGCCACCTGGGCGGCCAGCCACTGCTCTGGCACCAGTCCCTCGCCAGGGTTGTTCTGCAGCTTCGGGGTCAGGGCAATGAGACGTCGGAACATATCACCAAAGGCCGGTACATTGTACGTATCGGCCTCGGTGTATTGCCTCTACATCTCCGCACCCGTCCGCCGCTCGCAAGTGGGCACACACTCGACTTATGCTCACTGCGGCATGAAACCCGTGATGATGGACGTTTTGGAGGAGCACCTCGACGAGGCGACGTTCCTCTGGTCTCAGTGGGAGCGAGCTCTCGTGGCTGCCGACTGCAACCTGTCGGATACCGCGAAGCGTGAGGAGCGGCTGCTGGTCCATCTGGATGGGTTGGTAGTGGGAGGCGAAAGTGCCGTGAACGAGTTGTTGCTACCAGGCCTGCACACAGACGAGGCCGAGCGGATCTCTGCCTCGGCTTTGGCGCTACTCGCCAACAACGGGGAGCGGGGACTCAAGGAGATCCTGTGGGTGCTCGACTCAGGCGACGATGTGCAGCGCGCGGCCGTAGGACGCGCGCTGGAACTGAGCAGGCGCAATGGGCTGGAAGCAGTGCTGCTCAAACGTCTTGCGGCGGATGATAGGGCCTTGCGGCTCCTGGCATTTCAGGTGCTGGCATTCCGCGGAGTAGTTCCTCCAGAGATAAGGAAGCAGTGGCTTTACCATGATGATGCCGAGCATTTGATCGCCGCACTGCGCGCTGCGCGGGCTCTTCCCCGGGATCTTGTCATGGGCCTCCTGCCGCGACTTCTCATGGATTCGCACCCCGGAGTGCGCGGGGCCGCCATCATGGCGGGGCTTGTCTTAGGGACTCGCATGGCATGGAAGACGTGCCGCAAGGTGGCCGAAGAGAGAGGAGCAGGTCACCGGCAGTGCTTAGTCGTGCTAGCGCTCGGCGGAGACGAGCGAGAAACGGAGTGGCTGGTCAGCTTGCTGCGCAAGCCAGAATTGAGGCCCGATGTGCTCTGGGCGCTTGGATTCAGCGGACAGGTTATTGCTGCGGATGCGTGTCTGGAATGGATGGAGGACACCAAAGCAGCGGCCTTGGCTGGCGAAGCGTTCTCGGCCATCACGGGACTGAAGTTGGAAGGGGAGTACCAAAAGATAGTGGAGGAGGAGGAGGAGGCTCTAGTTCCGTTAGAACAGGAGGATTTGGATGCCAATCTGCTGCCATCGCCGGAGGCGAGCCTTCCTGTGCCGATCCGCGATGCCGTTGAGAACTGGTGGCAGCAGGCTCGGAAGAACTTCGAACGTGGTGTCCGTTACCTTCGAGGGAGCAAACTCGACGCTGCGGGTCTCTTGACGGCAATCGGGCGCGAGTCGATGCGACGCCGTCACGTGCTCGCGTTGGAACTGTCAATCCGAAGTCGAGGTGCGCATGACATCCAGACGAGGGCCTTCACTGGCAGGCAGCACGCGGAACTGGAGGCAGCCCTGGCCGGACGTACGAGTTTCTCGATAAGTCCGTTCACAAGCCTTTTCGGGGCTTGACGTAGGAGCCCGTCTCACACGGTTGCGCTCCATATTTTCTCACGCCCAGATGCGATTGACCTATCTCTCTTCCTTACCTACAGTCTCCACGCTGCTGCTCATCAACCGAGGGCCGTCGCATGTGGGAGATCCGCAACCACACACCATTTGCCGCTGCCTCGATCGTCACCATCGATAAACGTGGCGAAAAACATTGGGTCGTGGTTGTCAAGGGTACATTCCACATTGGAAACGGGGGGGCGATCGATATTGCGGACCAACAGGTAGAGCCCAAACTGGCTCCCGAGTACCGCGGGAAAGAGGGGGAGTCGAGTCTGATCTACGAGCAGGATTTGATCGCTGCTAAGCCCCGCACGGACCTCTATCTCAACGCCACGGCCTATGCGCAACGCGGTCAGCCCTGCACCGAGCTCTTGGTGGGCATCAGGACGCCCTGCGGACAGAAGGCGCTTCTGATCCGCGGCGATCGCAAGTGGGAGCGGAACCTTGTACGGCAGTTGGTGCCAACGTCCCCACTGCCCTTCGTGCGGATGCCGATCATTTTTGAGCGCGCCTACGGCGGATATGACCGGGAGGATCCCGAGCCAGCCAAACACCGTCTTGATCAGCGCAATCCAGTAGGCACGGGCTTCTGTACCAGTGACGGGCACCGCTTGGGCAAGCCGCTTCCTAATATAGAACTTCCGACTGAGCCGCTGGAAAAGGGGCCTGCCGGATTCGGAGCGCTCTGCAGTTACTGGGAACCGAGGAGCCGGTATCAGGGCACCTATGACGATCAGTGGGTGAGGACTCAAAAGCCGTTGCTGCCGGCCGACTATGATCCACAATTCCTTCAATGCGCTCCCGTCGATCAACAGTTCGATCCCCCGCTGCGCGGCGGCGAGCGCATTGCTCTGGTGAATTTGACACCAAGCGGCGCTTTGCAGTTCGATCTTCCGAAGCGCTACTTCACCTTCACCACGCACATCGGACGGCGGAGCCTCACACATCACGCCAAACTCAATACAGTTGTGATCGAACCCGATCACTCAAGATTGATCATGGTCTGGCACAGCACCCTGTCGTGTCATCATGACATTGACAACATCGATTCCACCCGGATCATCGAGAAGCGCTATGTGTGACTCTCCACAACCGGGCTTCCGGTCTCGGCCGAGGTGAAGCAGTGGGCACTCAGACCTGCATTATCGGGTTGGGGGCGCGGACTCCTGTGGGGCTCAGTGCTTACCCCTCAGCCATGGCGGTTCGCGCCGGGATATGCCGGATCCAACAACACCCCTTCATGATTGATAGGTCCGGCGAGCCTTTCATGACCGCCATGGACCGGACCCTGGGCGAGCAGGTGCGGAGTAAGCGCATCCTTGAACTCGCCACCAGCGCCTTCGATGAAGTCATCGAATGCCTGCCTCCGAAGCGCAAGATGAGGCTACCGATTTATCTGGGCCTCCCGGAGCTGAGCCCGCTCTTCACCCGGGACGATGCCCGGTGGATCTTCGATCGCTTGGCGCAACACGCCGCCTCCGTATGTGTTCCTGAGATGACCGTCATCACTGAGGGAAATGCATCGGGCCTCGTGGGGCTGGAGCGAGCGGTCGCTGAGCTGCGCAGCGGCCAGGCGGAGTGCTGCCTCGTGGGTGGCGCTGACTCCTTCATGGATCCCGATCTCCTTGAGTCCCTGGATGAAGCCGGGCGGGTTGCATCCTCCAGCAACCGTTGGGGCTTTCCGCCCGGTGAAGGCGCGGGTTGGCTCGCCGTGTGCAACGCTGAATTCGCCCGCCGGTTCAAACTCAAATCGCTGGCAAGAATCGCAGGAGTGGCCATGGCCCAGGAGGAGCATGCAATGCACACGAGAACCGTGTGTGTGGGCCAGGGGCTCGCGCAAGCCATACGCGAGGCAACCGCCGAGGCGGGAATGCCCATCACCAAGCAATACTGCGACATCAATGGCGAGCGTTATCGGGAGGACGAGTTTTCATACGCCATCCTGCGCGTCCCATCCGCTACGATCGTGAATGCAGTGGACTATGTCGCTCCAGCTGACTGTTGGGGACATACCGGTGCCGCCACGGCGCCCCTGCTCCTGATGCTGCCAATCGTCAGCGAGGAAAGGGGCTTCTCGCCCGGTGCTGCCCCGATGGTGTGGTGCGGTTCGGAGTCCGGCCTCCGCGGTGCGGCTGTGCTTCACTTCAATCAAGAAGGAGCGCGATGAACGTCACGGTCAATACCCCACGAACGCCTGTTACTGAAAATAGCAACGGCATCAAATTGGCCGCCTTGCCAAATGTTTGCAAGATGCCAGGGCCACCCGCTCCTTTCGTTCCCACGCCGCTGCCCAATATCGGTAAGTCGGACAACTCGCCGCAGGGCTTTTCGACCTCGGTCACGGTGACGGGTAAGAAGGTCGCGATCAAAGGTGCATCCTTCAAGAGCACAGGGGACGTGGCGAGCCAGGGAACGGGGGGCGGGTTGATCTCCGCCAGCACTCAGGACGTCACCGAATTCGTTGGTCCTGGCTCGATGAACGTCAAGATAGAAGGCAAGAACGTCCAATTGCTGGGCGACATCATGACCAACAACAAGAAGAACTGCATGTGAGTGGGCCCTCATGACAATGGTCAGTCAAAAATCGGGCAGTCCAGTCACCGCGCAGATGGTGCTCCAGGAAATCCTCTGTGAGTGCCACAAAAATACTAAGCCAAAGCCGGAAGACACCTGCACTTCGCTCGGAGAGGCTAAGCACGAGTGTTGCGATATGGCCATCCAGAACCATAAAGCGCCACCCCATATCGCTGGAGAGCGAGGGTATGCGAGCGACGGCAGCCGCCTGACGCAGAGCCGCGCCCAGATGAAAGCCGCCGGAACGCTGAAGGGCACACTGTGGCCGGACGCATGCTCCACTGATGCTGCCGGCAACCCGACGCAATTCTTCGATTTCAAATTCGTCTGCCCTGGTGGAACACAGTACTACGACAAACGGACGGGCGAGGTCCGCTTCTCTCGGGGAAAAGGGAACCCAGGCGCGGATTTCTACTTCCCAGAGGGCAAATCACAATATGATCGCTATCTGAAGTTAAGCATGAGGCTGGGCGTTACCGAGATGCCCACGCCACTCACCAGCCAGTCCTGCCGCTAGTCAGCCTGGAAGGCAGTCAATGACGAGACGAGAACTGAGTTTCCTTGCGAAGACCCGGGCCTACGACGGTGACGAGGTAGTCGTGGTGCGGCCCGGAATGGCACTCCTGCTCTACACGGCTGCTCCACTGCCGGCAGCCAATGCCGCGACAGCCGATGTCCTTGAGAGCTACCTTCGATTCATCCCCGAGGGAGCGATTGCGACGACCTACGTCACCAGCGAGGATGAATATGTGCAGGGCGGTTGGGAGCCATTTGACCTCGGCCGGCGCACCCACCTGCTCAACGACTTGCGAACGATGCCGGTTACCGAGGATATCGAGGGATATGGATTCGTGCTCTCCTCAAGTAGTGATGGCCAGGCTGGCCAGTTTGGCGCCCGCTATCGCGGCTCGACCCTCGCGGAGCCCATCTTCCCGAACGAGACCAGCCTCCTGCGGCTGGAGTTCCCCTGGGACTTCCTGAACACGGTCGAAGACAGCGTGTTCCTCGCGTTCATCAGAGAGGCCGCTGAACTGTTCCCATTCTCCACGGGTCATGCTGGGATGTCGTTCATCTACACCATCTCGTACGAGGTGGAGGCACGAGAAGAAATCCAGAAGCTGGTTCCCCGATTCTTGGGGTTTGATCCTGCTTACGATTGGGTCAAGAACTGGATGCGCGGCAGGGTTCTAACCGCGCACTGGCTCAATCTCCTCGATAACGAGACAGCGGAGGCACTCGGGGGAGAAGAGAAGCTACGGTCAGCGCTCGAGGGTTGCGAGGTCCAGCGCCTACGAAACGGCTTGTTGATTCGTGGAGCCAGACATCCCCCGGTTGGAGATGTGAACCGCGGTGCGGGTGACCTCGGGCTGCTCCCTCTAGTCGCCAAGGTCCTAAGGCCGCGACGGTTCGAGCATTCAGCTCCGCTCCATCTCGGCCTTCCGGACGAGGCGGCTGGACAGGCGTGGCTGGAGCGATTCGATCTCCGTCCTGCTCTGGCCTGGGACAATCGATAACGGCATGGCCGTACGGAGTGTGTCGGCCCAGTTGCTCAACTCGCATGTAGACGCGCCAGCGCCAGCGCACCGCGCCCTGCGTTATTCGCACCGCGTTGAAGATGCGGACGTGGGGCAATTCGTACGCACGGCTGGTAATCCGTGGCCCGGCACACCCCAGCCGCTCCGCAACCTCCCGGACGGTCAGCAGCCGGCCAGACCCCGAGGCCACGGGTGCCACCGAGGCGGGGCCCAGCAGCAAGCTAGCCGCAAAAATCTAGGGTTTTGGAGTACTGGCTGGGACGGCTGGACAACTTCGGATGAGGAAACCCGAGTGTTTACGGTGGGTTGTGAACCGCTGGTTAGGGCTGGACGGCTCCCTAGGTTCCTTGAGGTGCAAGGGGCCGCTGGTCCAGTTCCAATCGCCTCGACCAGAGAAGGCCCTGGAGTTTCAACCCTAGCTCCCCCCCTGCGTGAGCTTCGGGCCCGGCGGCAGATCCCCTACGATGCGGGCGATGGCTTCACGCGCGTTCATCGGAGGGCTGGCCCTGATCCTGCTCTCCCTCCTGGGAGGTGTGGCGTGGCTCCGCCCGCGTTCCCACCCGGAGCGGGGTGGTGTGACGCCGACCCCCGGGAACGCCGTGGCCCGGAGTGTTCCGGAAGACACCACCGACAAGGGCCTGCTGGGCGTGGTGATCTCCGATGCGTCCGTGAATCTCGCCGCGAGGCTGGAAGGGCGCGTGGAGGACGTGCGCGTTCAGGTGGGCAGCGTGGTGCGCCGGGGTGAGGTTGTCGCGACGCTGGACTCCGCGGGCACGCGGCAGGAACTGGCCATCGCCGAGGCGGCGCTGTTGTCCAGCCGCGCCGAGCAGCAGGTGGCGGCGCTGTCGCTGAAGCAGGCCCAAGAGCGGTTGCAGCGGCGGGAGGATCCCGCACAGCTCTCGGTGGGCGCCATCTCCCAGGAAGAGGTGTCCGCGGCGCGCTTCGAGCAGCAGCTCGCCGAGGCGAAGCTGGCGCAGGCCCAGGCGCGCGTGCAGGAGCAGGAGGCCCGTGTGGCCCAGCTGCGCCAGCGCGTGGAAGAACTGGTGGTGCGCGCTCCCTTCGACGGTCAGGTGGCCGGGCGCTTCACCCATCCCGGCGCACTGGTGCAGCCGGGGCAGGCGATGGTGCACGTGCTCCGCCGTGGAACGCCGCAGGTGCGCTTCGCCATCCCCGCTCAACAGGTGCAGCGCGTGGAGGTGGGGCAATCGGTGCGCGTGGAGGTGACCGAGCAGCAGCGGGTGCTCCAGGGGCGCGTGAGCCAGGTGGCTCCGGAGGTGGATGTCGCCTCCCTGATGATCTTCGCGCTCGCGGACGTGGAGGTGCCCCCGGGTGTCTTCGTCCCCGCGGGCACGACGGTGCGGGTGAAGCCGGCGGCCAGTGCGCAGGCCCCGCAGGCGGGCAGTACGGTGGGGGCGCGGCAGTGAGCGAGCAAGGCCAGGGCAAGCCGTCCATCTTCCGCAAGGAGGCGCTGGAGTACTACCAGCACTACCGCAGGCAGGAGGGCGATGTGTTGCAGCTCGCCCCCGGCTGGACGCGTTGGACGTACGCGCTGCTGATGGGCATGTTGGGCGTGGGTCTGCTCGTGTGTCTGATCGGCACGGTCTCCGAGTACGCCTCCGGCAGCGCGGTGGTGCGGATCGAGCGGCGCACGGAGGTGACGACGCCCGCGGGTGGTGTGGTGGCCTCGGTGCTGGTGCAGCCCGGTCAGCGCGTGGAGGCCGGACAGCTCCTGGTGACGCTGCAATCCGAGGAGGAGCGCCACACGCTCACCCGCGTCCAGCACGAGCTGGAGCTGAATCTGGTGCGCTACATGCGCGATCTGACGGATCAGTCCGCCCGCCTGGCCCTCACGGCGCTGCGGGCCGAGCAGGAGCTGGCCCAGGCCCGCGTGGAGGCTCGCTCCCTGCGCGCTCCCGTGGCGGGCGTGGTGGGGGCGCTGCGCATCCAGCCCGGACAGTTCCTCACCGCGGGCACCTCGGTCGCGTCGCTGGTGGAGGACGATGCGCCGGTGTTCCTGCTGGCCTTCCTGCCCGGCTACTACCGGCCCTTCCTCGAGCCCGGCATGCCCCTGCGCGTGGAGCTGGCTGGCTTCCACTACGACTACCGCGAGGTGCTCATCGAGTCGGTGGGCGATCAGATCATCGGCCCCGGTGAGCTCAAGCGCTACCTGGGGCCGGACCTGGGCGATGCGGTGAAGGTGGACGGCCCCATCGTCCTGGTGCGGGCGAGAATCCCCTCGCGGACCTTCACCCACGAGGGGCGGGTGCTGGACTTCTTCGATGGAATGCCCGCGCGGGCGGAGGTCGCGGTCCGCTCCGAGCCCATCATCCTGACGCTGATCCCGGGACTCAAGGCCCTCTTCCCCCATGACGACTGAGCAGACGCCCTCCGAGCACAAGCCCGGGTTCCTGGAGCGCTTTCCCGCGCTCAAGCGGCTGCAGGCGCGGCTGAAGACCCTGCCCGAGGTGCGGCAACTGTCGGTGGCGGACTGCGGCGCCGCGTGCATGACCATGGTGCTGGGCTACCACGGCCGGGAGATGAGCCTGGACCAGGTGCGCGCGGTGACTGGTATCGGCCGTGATGGCATCTCCGCGCGTACGCTGCTGGAGGCCGGGCGCCGCCTGGGTCTCCGGGGACGCGCCGTCGCCATCGACCTGGATCGGCTCGAGCACCTGCCCACCGGCACCATCCTCCACTGGGACTTCAACCACTACGTCGTCTTCGATCGGCTCGTCCGCGGCCAGGTGCAGATCGTCGACCCCGCCCAGGGACGGCGCCTCGTGTCCATGGAGGGCTTCAGCCGGCACTTCACCGGCGTGGCGCTCCTCTTCGAGCCGGGCGAGGACTTCCAGCGGATCGTCACGCCTCGCGCCGGAGCCTTCCGCTACCTGGTGCCGCTGCTGCGCCAATCCGACACGCTCAAGCGCATCATCGTGCTGTCGGCCACCCTCCAGCTCTTCGCGCTCGCCGTCCCCATGCTCATGGGCATGGTCGTGGACCGCGTGGTGCCTCGGGGTGACTACCACCTGCTCGCGGTGCTGGCCCTGTCCCTGTCCGGGCTCGTCCTGTTCCACCTCATCGCCTCGCTGCTGCGCGGCCACCTGCTCCTGGAGATGCGCACCCGCATCGACTCGGGCATGACGCTGGGCTTCCTGGACCACCTGGTGGGCCTGGCCTTCTCCTTCTTCCAGCTCCGCCCGGCCGGCGACCTGATGATGCGCGTGGGCATGCAGTCCAAGGTGCGCGAGGTCCTCTCCTCCACCGTCATCTCCACGATGCTCGATGGGTCGCTGGTGCTGCTCTACTTCGTGCTGCTCTTCCTCGTCAGCCCGTGGATCGGCCTGGTGGTGCTGGGACTCAGCGCGATCCAGGTGCTCGTCTTCCTGGTGACGCGGGAGCGGCGGCGCAGCCTGCTGTCCCAGAGCCTGGAGCTGGATGCGAAGAACCAGAGCTATCAGATCGCCATGCTCACCGGCATGCAGACGCTGAAGTCCTTTGGCGCCGAGCGGCGGTCCGTGGAGTCCTATTCGCATCTCTACGTGGACGTGATGAACGTCACGCTCGAGCGCGGGCGCCTGGGGCTCTGGGTGGAGTCGCTCACGAGCATGCTGCGGCTGGCCTCGCCCCTGGTGCTGCTGGTGGTGGGGGCCTATCAGGTGCTCGAGGGGCGGCTGTCCCTGGGCGAGATGCTGAGCCTCAACGCGCTGGCGGGCGCCATGCTGGTGCCCCTGGCCAACCTCATCGCCGTGGCCGGTGAGTTCCAGCTCCTGGGCAGCTACCTGGAGCGCATCAACGAGGTGCTGGACGCGCCCCCCGAGCAACCCCGCGACAAGGCGGCCATGCCGGTGAAGCTCGAGGGCGCCATCGAGCTGGAGAAGGTGTCGTTCCGCTATGGCACCACCTCGCCCCTGGTGGTCCAGGACGTGTCCCTGAAGATCGCCCCGGGGCAGATGATCGCCATCGTGGGGCGCTCGGGAGCCGGCAAGTCCACGCTGGCCAACCTGCTGCTCGGGCTCTACCTGCCCACCTCCGGCCGCGTCGCCTATGACGGCCTGGATCTGACGAACCTGGACCTGCGCTCGCTCCGGTCACAAATGGGTATCGTTCTGCAGGATCCGTCCTTCTTCGGCTCGTCGCTGCGGGACAACATCGCCCTGGCGGAGCCCGAGCTGCCCCTGGAGCGGGTGATCGAAGCCGCGAAGCTGGCCTGCATCCACGACGACATCGTGGCCATGCCCATGCAGTACGACACGCTCCTGGTGGACCGCGGCTCGGCCCTGTCCGGAGGCCAGCGGCAACGCTTGGCCCTGGCGCGAGCCCTGGTGCACCGCCCCGCGGTCCTCCTGCTGGATGAGGCGACGAGCGCGCTGGATGCCATCACCGAGGCCCAGGTGCAGCAGGCCCTCGCGAGCCTGAAGTGCACGCGCGTCGTCATCGCCCACCGGTTGAGCACCGTCCGCCGGGCGGATGTCATCGTCGTCATGGACGCGGGACGCGTGGTGGAGACGGGCAGCCACGAGGAGCTGGTGGCGCGCGGCGGCTATTACGCGAAGCTCGTCAACGCGCAGATGGATCAGCCCGCCACGCCCAGGGCCCGGGCAGGGTAGGCCGAGTCCCAGGCTCCGCGAATCCAAGAGCCTCGAACAGCCATCCGCCGGGTGTTGGAGGGGCCTCGGGCAGGTACCCGACCGGCCGTCCTTTCGCCTGAACTGTTCAGCAGGCGGCACTCTATACTGCCGCCGCTTGTCCGCGCCCGCTTCGACCCCCCAGGAGCCCATGAGCCTTCCCGGTCAACCGTCCTCCGCCACCACGCTCCTGGAGCTGCTCGAGACGCGCGCCAGCGCCCAGTGCGAGCAACCCCTCTACACCTTCCTGGAGGAGGGCGAGGAGCAGGTGGTGAGCTACGCGGCCCTGGACCTCCGGGCCCGGCGCATCGGCGCGATGCTCCAGTGCCTGGCGCGGGCCGGAGAGCGCGCGGTGCTGCTCTATCCGCCCGGCCTGGAGTACGTCGCGGGCTTCTTCGGTTGCGTCTACGCGGGGCTGGTCGCCGTGCCCGCGTACCCGCCGGAGCCCACGCGGCTCGAGCGCACGCTCCCGCGGTTGCGCGCCATCATCCGCGATGCGCGCGCCAGCGTGGTGCTCACCATCTCCTTCATCCGCGAGATGGGTGAGAGCCTCTTCGAGCAGGCCCCGGAGCTCGCCGCGCTGCGCTGGGTGGCCACCGACGCCATCGACGAGGGCGTGGAGGCCGGGTGGCAACGGCCCGAGGCCACGCGCGACTCGCTGGCCTTCCTCCAGTACACGTCCGGCTCCACCGGCGATCCCAAGGGCGTGCGGCTCAGCCACGGCAGCCTGCTGCACAACCTGTCCCTCATCTCGCGCGCCTTCGAGGTCCGGGCCGACAGCGTGGGCGTCATCTGGCTGCCGCCGTACCACGACATGGGCCTCATCGGCGGCATCCTCCAGCCGCTCTACGCCGGCTTCCACACGGCCCTCATGTCCCCGCTCGCCTTCCTCCGGCGCCCCCGGCTCTGGTTGGAGGCGCTCTCCCGCTTCGGCGGCACCATCAGCGGCGGGCCCTGCTTCGCGTTCGATCTCTGCGTCCGCAAGGTGCCTCCCCCCGAGCGCGAGGGGCTGGACCTGAGCCGCTGGGAGCTCGCCTTCTGCGGCGCCGAGCCCATCCGCCCCGAGGTGATGAGCCGCTTCGCCGAGGCGTTCGCTCCCGCTGGCTTCCGCTCCGAGGCGTTCTATCCCTGCTACGGCCTCGCCGAGGGCACGCTGATCGCCTCGGGCGGCAAGAAGGGCGAGGGCGTGCTCGTCCGCATCTGGGAGGCCGCCGCGCTGGAGCGCAACGAGGCCGTGGCGGCCGTGGACGGGCCCGGTGCTCGTCCGCTGGTGAGCTGCGGCAAGGTCATGCCCGAGCAGTCGCTCCTGATCGTGGATCCGGAGACGCGGCGGGCGTGCCCCGAGGGCAGGGTGGGGGAGATCTGGATCTCCGGCCCGAGCGTGGCCCACGGTTACTGGGAGCGCCCCGAGGAGAGCGAGGCCGCCTTCCAGGCGACCGTGGTGGATGGGGGCCCTGAGCGGTTCCTGCGCACGGGGGACCTGGGCGTGCTCCATGGCGGCGAGCTCTTCGTCGTGGGCCGGCGCAAGGATCTGATCATCCTCCGGGGCCGCAACCTGCACCCGCAGGACCTCGAGCTGACGATGGAGCGGAGCCACCCCGCGCTGCGGCCCGGATGTGGCGCGGCGTTCTCCATCGAGGTGGAGGGCGAGGAGCGGCTCGCGGTGGTGTACGAGGTGGATTCGCGCAAGCCCTGGACGCCCGACGAGGTGGTGGGCGCGCTCCGCCGCAGCCTGTCCGAGGCGCACGAGGTGCAGCTCCATGCACTGGTGCTGCTCGAGCCCGGTGCCCTGCCGAAGACGTCCAGCGGGAAGATCCAGCGCCGCGCCTGCAAGGCCGAGCTGCTCGCCGGTTGGCCTCGCGCGCTCCTGTTCTGGCGGGATACGGACGGGGTGGCGCGAGGGCAGGGGACTCCGGTGCTGGAGGCTCCCGCCCATCCGGTCTCCGTCGAGGAGCTGGAGACCTGGCTCGTGGCCCGGCTGTCGGCGCGGCTCCGCGTGCGTCCTGAGGAGCTCGCGAAGGATGTGCCTATCACGAGCTTCGGTCTGGACTCGCTGGCCGCCGTCGAGCTGGCCCATGAAATCGAGAACCTGGGCGCCGTCCTCCGCATGGACGAGCTGCTCCATGGGCCGACCGTGGCCGCGCTGGCCCGGACGATCTTCAACGCGCGGGACGCGGGGCTCCCGTCCATTCCCCGCCGTCCGGATGGGGCCGGGGCACCGCTCTCGTCCGCGCAGCAGCGGCTGTGGCTCTTCGAGCAGCTCGAGCAGGGTAAGCCCGCCTACAACCTTCCCTCCGCCCTCCGGCTCATGGGCGAGCTGGATGTGGCGGCGATCGAGCGGAGCTTCACGGCCCTCCTCGAGCGGCATGAGATCCTCCGGGCCACGTTCCTCGAGGTCGATGGCTCGCCCCGGCAGGTCATCTCGTCCACGCCTCCGTCCGTGTTCCGGCTCGTGGAGCTTCAGGCGGTGCCCGCTTCGGGACGTGAGGAGGAAGCGCTCCGGCTGGCCCGGGAGGAGGCGAGTGCTCCCTTCGACCTCGTGCGCGGCCCGCTGCTCCGGGTCACGTTGATCCGCCTGGACGCTCGCGAGCACCTGCTCGTCGTGGTGATGCACCACATCGTCTCGGATGGTGCGTCCTTCGCCCTCGTGGCCCGGGAGTTGAGCGCGCTCTACGCGTCCTTCGCCCGGGGGGCCTCGGCTTCCCCGCAGCCGCTCCCCGTCCAGTACCCCGATTACGCGCTCTGGCGCCGCGAGCGGGAGACCGATGCGGCCCTCGCGGAGTCTCTGTCCTGGTGGCGGCAACGGCTGGCCGGTGCTCCCTCCGCCCTGGAGCTGCCCACCGACAGGCCCCGTCCTGCCTCGCCGTCGTACCGGGGCGCTCGCGTTCCGCTGCACCTCTCCGAGCCGCTCACCGCCCGCCTGGAGACCCTGGGCCGCGGCGAGGGCGCCACGCTCTTCATGACGCTGCTCTCGGCCTTCCAGACCCTGCTGCTGCGTCACTTGGGCCAGGAGGACCTGTGCGTTGGCACTCCCGTCAATGGCCGGGATCGCGCCAGCCTGGAGGGGTTGATCGGCTGCTTCCTCGATCTCCTCGTCCTCCGCACGTCCCTCTCCGGCGATCCCTCGTTCCGCGAGCTGCTGGCCCGCACCCGGACCACGTCGCTCGAGGCCTTCGCCCATCGCGATGTCCCCTTCGAGCGCATCGCCGAGACGCTTCCGTCCTCGCGGGACCGGAGCCGTGCTCCGCTGTTCCAGGTGCTGTTCGTCCTCCTGCCCGAGCCCGGTGCGGAGCTCGCGCTGCCCGGCCTGGAGGCTCGCCGCGTGGAGCTCGATCCGGGTGCCACGGCCTATGACCTGACCCTGTCCCTCGCGCATGGCGCCGGGGGCCTGGAGGGCTGGCTCGAATACGCCACGGACCTCTTCGATGCCTCCACCGTGACCCGCATGGCGGAGCGGTTGCTCGTGGTGCTGGAGGCCGTCGCCGCCGACCCGGACCAGCGGCTCTCCGCGCTCCCGCTGCTCCCGGAGCACGAGCGGCGTCAGGTGCTGGTGGACTGGAATGCCACGCGCACCGAGTACCCGGAGGCGTGCGTCCATGCGCTCTTCTCGGCCCAGGCCGCGCGGACACCCGAGGCGGTGGCCGTCGTCTGTGGCGATGAGTCGCTCACGTACCGGGAGCTGCAACTGCGGGCCAACGCCGTGGCTCGCCGGCTTCGTGCCGCGGGCGTGGGCCCCGAGGTGGTGGTCGGCCTCTGCGCGGAGCGCTCGCTGGAGCTGGTGACGGGACTCCTGGGCATCCTCGAGGCCGGGGGTGCCTATCTCCCGCTGGATCCCTCGTACCCCGAGTCCCGGCTCGCCTTCATGCTGGAGGACTCCGGGGCGCCCGTGGTGCTCGCGCACCGGCATCTGGTGGGCGCGCTCTCGTCCGGTGCTCGGACCGTGGTTCCCCTGGATCCGCCCGGCTCGCCCGAGCTGGCCGAGGAGGCCCCCGCGACCGGCGTGGGCCCGGACAACCTCGCGTACGTCCTCTACACCTCCGGCTCCACCGGCCGCCCCAAGGGCGTGCTGATCCCCCACCGCAACCTCGCCAACTTCTTCACCGGCATGGATGCGCGCGTCGGCGCGGCGCCGGGCTCGTGGCTCGCCGTCACCAGCGTGTCCTTCGACATCTCCGTGCTGGAGCTGCTCTGGACCCTGGCTCGCGGCTTCAAGGTCGCCGTGCAGGGTGAACAGGGCGCGCTGGCCGCCGCTCCCCGCCGCACTGGTCGCCGCAAGCCCCTGGGCTTCAGCCTCTTCTACTTCGCCGCGGATGACGGCGCGCAGCAGGGAGGCGACCGCTACCGTCTGCTCATGGAGGGTGCGCGCTTCGCGGATCGCCACGGCTTCGAGGCCGTCTGGACTCCCGAGCGTCACTTCCACTCCTTCGGCGGGCTCTACCCCAATCCCTCCCTCACGGGCGCGGCGATCGCCGCCGTCACCGAGCGCGTGGGCATCCGCGCCGGCAGTGTCGTCCTCCCGCTGCACCACCCTGTGCGCGTCGCCGAGGACTGGGCCGTCGTCGACAACCTCTCCAAGGGGCGCGTGGGCCTGTCGGTGGCTCCGGGCTGGAACGCGGATGACTTCGTGCTCGCCCCCGAGCGCTATGCCGAGCGCCGTGCGCTGGCGATGCGCGGCCTGGACACCGTGCGGCGGCTCTGGCGCGGAGAGACCGTCTCCCTTCCCGGTGGCACAGGCGCTCCGGTGGAGGTCCGCATCCGCCCGAGCCCCGTGCAGCGCGAGCTGCCCGTCTGGCTCACCGCCGCCGGCAACCCCGAGACGTTCCGCGAGGCGGGCCGGCTGGGCGCGGGCGTCCTGACGCACCTGCTCGGCCAGCGGTGGGACGAGCTGCGGGAGCGCGTGGCCCTCTACCGCGAGGCCTGGCGCGAGGCCGGCCACCCGGGCGAGGGACACGTCACGCTCATGCTCCACACCTTCGTGGGGCAGGACCTGGACCAGGTGCGCGCGACGGTGGAAGGGCCCTTCCGCCGCTACCTGAGCAGCTCCGCGGACCTGATGCGTGGCCTGGGGCGGACCTTCGGGTTGGAGCCCTCGTCCGTGCAGTCCGGGGACCTGGAGGTGCTCGCCCAGCGCGCCTTCGATCGCTACTTCGAGGAGGCGGGCCTCTTCGGAACGCCTCGGACCTGCCGCGAGCAGGTGGCGCGGCTCGAGGCGCTCGGCGTGGACGAGGTGGCGTGCCTCATCGACTTCGGCGTGGACTCGGACACCGTGCTGGCCAGCCTGCCCGCGCTGGATGCCCTGCGGCAGCGCTCCGAGCGCGACTTCCGCCTCCAGGGTCAGCACGGCCTGACGGTGCCCGCGCAGATCCGGCGCCACGGCATCACCCATTTGCAGTGCACGCCCTCGCTCGCCCAGGCCCTGCTGCTGGAGCCCGAGGCCCCCGAGGCGCTCGCGGGTCTGTCGCGGCTGATGGTGGGTGGTGAGGCGCTCGCGGCGGACCTCGCGGCCCGGCTGCGCGGCGCGATCGGTGGCGAGCTGCTGAACATGTACGGCCCCACCGAGACCACCATCTGGTCCTCCACGCACCGCGTGGACGGGGCCTCGGGTCCGGTGCCCATCGGCACGCCCATCGCGAACACCTCGCTCTATGTCCTGGACGCGCGGCTGCGGCCCGCTCCCATTGGCGTGCCCGGGGAGCTGTTCATCGGTGGCGCCGGTGTTGCTCGCGGCTACCATGCCCGGCCCGAGCTGACCGCCGAGCGCTTCCTGCCGGATCCGTTCAGCGCCCAGGCCGGTGCCCGGATGTACCGGACCGGAGACCTCGCGCGCTGGCGGGCGGATGGGACGGTGGAGTTCCTCGGCCGCGTGGATCATCAGGTGAAGATCCGTGGCTTCCGCGTGGAGCCCGGTGAGATCGAGGCCGTGCTGGAGAAGCATCCCGGCGTGCGGCAGGCGGTCGTGGCCGCTCGCGAGGACTCGGCCGGCGGTGCGCGGCTGGTGGCCTACGTCATCCACCGGCCGGAACAGGCGGCCTCCACGGACGCGCTGCGCGCCTTCGCTCGCCGGCTCCTGCCCGAGCACCTGGTGCCTTCCGCCATCGTGCCGCTCGACGCGTTCCCCCTCACGCCCAATGGCAAGGTGGATCGCAAGGCGCTGCCCGCGCCGGATGGACTGCGCGAGGTGGCTCGGGAGTTCATTGCCCCGCGCACCCGCACCGAGCAGCGCGTGGCGGAGATCTGGTCCGCCGTGCTGGGCGTCGAGCAGGTGGGGGCGGGGGATGACTTCTTCGCGCTCGGTGGGCACTCGCTGCTCGCCGCTCGCGCCATCTCCCGGCTCCGCGATGCCTTCGGCGTGGAACTGGCCCTGCGTGAGCTGTTCGAGGCCGGCACCGTGGCCGCGCTCGCCGAGCGCATCGACGCGCTCCCGAAGACGGCTCCCCGGACGCCTGCCCTGGTGCCGGGCTCCCGCGAGGGCGCGCTGCCCCTGTCCTTCGCCCAGCAGCGGCTCTGGTTCCTGGAGCAGCTCGATCCCCAGAACGCCGCCTACAACGAGGCCGTGACGGTCCGCGTCGACGGCGTGCTCGATGTGGCGGTGCTGGAGCGCTGCCTCCTCGAGGTGGTCCGGCGCCACATGAGCCTCCGGACCACCTTCCACGCCGAGGACGGCAAGCCCGTCCAGGTCATCTCCCCGGAGGTCCGGCTTCCGCTGGCCCGCGTCGACCTGACGGGGCTCTCCGGCTCCGCCCAGGCGGAGGCGGTCTCGCGGATCGCGGGCGAGGAGTCCCTGCGGCCCTTCGCGCTCGTCTCGGGGCCGCCGCTGCGGGTCTCGCTCATGCGCCTGGGCGAGCGCGAGCATGTGCTGCTCGTCGTGCTGCACCACCTCGTGTCGGATGGGTGGTCGCTGGGCGTGCTGGTCCGCGAGGTGGCCGCGCTCTATCCGGCCTTCTCCGCGGGCCAGGCCTCGCCCCTGCCGGAGCTCTTGCTCCAGTACGTGGATTACGCCGCCTGGCAGCGTGGGTGGCTGCGAGACGAGGCCCTGGAGGCGCAGCTCGCGTACTGGCGCACCCGGCTGGCGGGAGCGCCCCGGTCGCTGGAGCTGCCCACGGATCATCCCCGGCCTCCCGTGCGCAGCTCCCGGGGCGCGAGCCGGCACTCGCTCCTGAGCTCCGAGCTCTCCCAGGCCGTGAAGGACCTGGCCCACCGCGAGGGCGCGACCCCCTTCATGGTCCTGCTCGCGGGCTTCTCCGCCCTGCTGTCCCGCTACAGCGACCAGGAGGACCTCTGCGTCGGCACGCCCGTGGCCGGCCGCGACCGCACCGAGCTGGAAGGGCTCATCGGCTGCTTCGTCAACACGCTCGTGCTGCGCGTGTCGACCGCGGGCAACCCGTCCTTCCGCGAGCTGCTCGGCCGCGCCCGCGACACCGTGCTGAGCGCCTTCGCCCACCCGGACGCCCCCTTCGAGAAGCTCGTGGAGGTGCTCCAGCCCGAGCGCGACCTCGGCCGCGGCCCGCTCTTCCAGGTGATGCTCGTGCTCCAGGAGGATCCGCTGCCGGAGCTGTCCCTGCCGGGTCTCCAGCTGCGCGTGCTGGAGCAGGAGAGCCACACGTCCAAGTTCGATCTGCGCCTCAGCCTCATGGAGACGGCCGCCGGATTCTCGGCGACCCTCGAGTTCAGCACCGATCTCTTCGAGCCCTCCACCGCCGAGCGCATGCTCGCGCACCTGCGCGTCCTCCTGGAGAGCGCCGTTCACGAGCCGGCCCAGAGCGTCCACGAGCTGGCGCTGCTGACGCCCGAGGAGCGCCGCCGCGTGCTGGTGGAGTGGAATGACACGCGGCTGCCTCGCGAGCCGGAGGCGTGCCTGCACCGCCTCATCGAGGCCCAGGTGGATCGCTCGCCGGACGCGGTGGCCGTGTCCTTCGAGGGCGCGCACCTCACGTACCGGGAACTGGATACCCGTGCGAATCAGCTCGCCCATCATCTGCGCGCCCGGGGTGTGGGCCCGGACCGGCTGGTGGCGCTGTGCACCGATCGTTCGCTCGAGATGGTCGTGGGGCTGCTCGGCATCCTGAAGGCGGGTGGCGCCTACGTGCCGCTGGATCCCGAGTACCCGCGCGAGCGGCTCGAGTACATGCTCGCCGATGCGTCGGCGCCCGTGCTCCTCACCCAGGCGCGGCTCGCCCCGGGTCTGCCTCACGGCGATGCGGCCGTGGTGTGTCTGGACTCGGAATGGGAGGCCGTGGCCCGCGAGTCCACCGAGCGCCCGCGGGCCGTGCTGTCTGGCGGCAATCTGGCCTACGTCATCTACACCTCGGGCTCCACTGGACGGCCCAAGGGCGCGATGAACTCCCACGCCGCCATCTGCAACCGGCTCCTCTGGATGCAGGAGGCGTACGGGCTGGACGCGGAGGATCGCGTCCTCCAGAAGACGCCGTTCAGCTTCGACGTCTCCGTCTGGGAGTTCTTCTGGCCGCTGATGACGGGCGCCCGGTTGGTGATGGCCCGGCCCGGTGGGCACCGGGATCCGGCGTACCTCACCGGTGTCATCTCGAGCGAGCGGATCACCACGCTGCACTTCGTGCCCTCCATGCTGCGGCACTTCCTGGAGGCGCCCGAGCTGGATGCCCGCTTCAGCCCCAAGCGTGTCATCTGCAGCGGCGAGGCCCTGCCTCCAGACCTGAGGGATCTCTTCCACGCGCGGCTGCGCTCGGAGCTGCACAACCTCTACGGGCCCACCGAGGCCGCCGTGGACGTGACGTTCTGGGCGTGCGAGCCCGAGGACCGGCGGCCGCTGGTTCCCATCGGTCGCCCCATCGCCAACGCGCGGATGTACGTGCTGGACGAGCACCTGCGTCCGGTGCCTCCCGGTGTCCCCGGTGAGCTGTTCATCGGGGGTGTGCCGCTGGCCCGTGGCTACTGGCGGCGGCCCGAGCTGACCGCCGAGCGCTTCGTTCCGGATCCGTTCGCGGAGACTCCGGGCGGCCGGCTGTACCGGACCGGGGATCGCGCCCGGTTCCTGGCGGATGGCGCCATCGAGTACCTCGGCCGGTTGGATGACCAGGTGAAGGTGCGCGGCTTCCGCATCGAGCTCGGGGAGATCGAGTCCGCGCTGCTGCGGCATCCGCATGTGCGCTCGGCCGCGGTGGTGGTGCGCGGGGACGTGCCGGGGGATCGCCGCCTCGTGGCCTACGTCGTCCCCGCCGGAGAGGAACTCGCGCCTCAATCGCTGCGCTCCTTCCTGGGCAGCTCGCTGCCCGAGTACATGGTGCCCTCGGCCTTCGTGTCCCTGGAGGCACTGCCGCTCTCGCCGAGTGGCAAGCTGGATCGCCGGGCACTCCCCGCGCCGGCTCGCGCACGGGCCAGCAGTGGCGAGGCCTCCGTCGCGCCTCGCGATGACATGGAGCGCCGGCTCGCGGAGATCTGGGCCGGGGTGCTTGGGGTGGAGCGAGTGGGTGCCCACGATCGTTTCTTCGAGCTGGGTGGGGACTCCATCCTCGGCCTCCAGGTGATTGCTCGCGCCCGGCAGGCGGGATTGCACCTCACCGTCCGGCAACTCTTCCAGCACCAGACCCTGGCCGAGCTGGCCCTCGCGGCTGGAACGGGACGGGCCCTTGGCGATCAGGGGCCGGTGTCCGGACCGGTGCCGCTCACGCCCATCCAGCGGTGGTTCCTCGAGCGGGAGCTGCCCGAAGCGCACCACTTCAATCAGGCGCTGTTGCTGGAGACGCGCGAGCCGGTGGACGCCGCCCTGCTGGAGCAGGCGCTGCGTGCACTGGTGGAGCACCATGATGCGCTCCGCTCGAGCGTGAAGCGCGTGGGGACGGGTTGGCAGCAGAACTGCGCTGCCCCGGGACGCGAGGTGTCGCTGCGCCGGGTGGATCTGTCCACGCTGCCGGAGTCCGAGCAGGCCGTGGAGCTGGAGCGTGTCTCGGCCGAGGTGCAGGCCAGCCTGTCGCTGGACGAGGGACTCCTCGTGCGCGCGGTGCTGTTCGACCGGGGGCCGGAGCGGACCGGCCGGCTGCTGCTGGTCATCCACCACCTCGCCGTCGATGGCGTCTCCTGGCGCGTGCTCCTGGAGGACCTCACGATCGCACTGCACCAGTTGGGCCGGGGCGAGCCGCTCGCGTTGCCCGCGAAGACGACGTCCTTCCAGACCTGGGCGCGCCGGTTGGAGGCGCATTCGCGGTCGGAGGCCGTCGCGGCGGAGCTGCCCTTCTGGTTGGAGGAGACCACGGGCGACGTGCCGACGTTGCCTCGGGATCGGCAAGGAAGCAACACGCCCGGCTCCGAGCGCACCGTCACGGTGACGTTGGAGCCCGAGGTGACGCGGGCGCTCCTGCACGAGCTGCCGTCCGCCCTGCGCGCGGGCGTGGATGAGCTGCTGCTCGCGGGCGTGGCCCGGGCCCTGTCTCGCTGGAGTGGCCGGAATCGGCTGCTCATCGACGTGGAAGGACACGGGCGCGAGGAGCTCTTCGAGGACGTGGACCTCTCGCGCACGGTGGGTTGGTTCACCGCGCTGCATCCGGTCCGCCTGGAGCTCCAGGACGCGGCTCCCGAGAAGGCGCTCGAGGCGGTCCGCGCCGCGAGGGAGCGGCGGGCGGGCAGGGGACTCGGCTACGGCCTGCTGCGCTACCTGCGCCAGGATGCGGCCTCCGAGCAGCTCCGCGCACGGCCCTCCGCCGAGGTCTGCTTCAACTACCTCGGGCAACTGGACGCGGGCGCGCTGGGTGCGTCCCGGTTCGGCCTCGCGCCCGAATCCGTGGGGCCCTCGCATGGGGCCGGTGGACTCCGGAGCCATGTGCTGGAGGTGGTGGCGCGTGCGGCGGGTGGGCGCCTGGAGCTGTCCTGGGTGTACAGCGAGTCGTTGCATGCCCGCGAGACGATCGAGGCGCTGGCCGCCGATTGCGCGGAGTCGCTCCGGGCGCTCGCGCGCACCGGTGCCTCCGAGGAGAGTTACCCGCTCTCTCCGCTCCAGCACGGACTCCTGTTCCAGGTGCTGCTGGAGCCCGGGACGGAGGCGTACTTCGAGCAGCGGAGCTGGACGCTCACCGGGGCGCTCGATGCTCCCGCGCTTCGTCAGGCCTGGGCGTTGGTGATGGAGCGCCACCCCGCGCTGCGCACGGACTTCCAGTGGGCGGGCCTGGATGAGCCCGTCCAGGTGGTGCGGACGCATGTGGAGCCGCCGTGGAGCGAGCTCGACTGGCGCGGCGTTCCGGCGGAAGAGCAGGCGTACAGGCTGGAGTCCTTCCTTCGCGAGGACCGGGCCCGTGGCTTCGATCTGACGCGGGCGCCCCTGATGCGCTTCACGTTGATCCGGCTGGGGGAGCAGGCCCACCGGTTCGTCTGGAGCTTCCACCACCTGGTGCTGGACGGATGGAGCCTGGCGCGGGTGCTCTCGGAGGTGCTCGAGGCCTACGCGGCGCTCGTCCGTGGCGAGGCGTGGCGGCCCCTGCGTGCGCTGGACTTCCGCGCGTACATCGAATGGCTGGGACGGCGGCGGCCCGAGCGGGACGAGGCGTTCTGGCGCGAGCTGCTCGCGGGCGTGGACGCTCCGACCCCGTTGCCGGGAGAGGGCGAGTCCGGTGTCGCGAGTGGAGCGGGCGAGCGGGAGGCCGTGCTCGACGCGCGGACCACCACGGCGCTCCAGGACTTCGCGCGGCGTCACGGTCTCACGCCGAGCACGCTGGTGCACGGCGCGTGGGCGTTGCTGCTGTCGCGGTACGGGGCGGGCGAGGATGTCGTCTTCGGCACCACGCTCGCGGGCCGGCCGCCGGAGCTGCCGGGCATCGAGGAGGCGGTGGGGTTGTTCATCCACTCGCTGCCCGTGCGCGTCCGGATTCGCACGGGCGAGGAGCGGGTCCCCTGGTTGCGCGAGCTCCAGGCGCGGCTGGTGGAGCTGGGCCAGCGCGAGCACGTTCCGCTGGCGCGCATCCAGGGCTGGAGTGACATTCCCCGGGGTACGCCGCTCTTCGAGAGCCTGCTCGTCTTCGAGAACTATCCGATCGATGCGGCGCTCGAGCGGGGCGTGGCGGGCCTGTCGCTCGGGGATTTCCGCCCCTTCGAGCGCACGCACTACCCGTTGACCGCCGTGGCCGTGCCGGGCCGCGAGCTGCACCTCAAGCTGCTGTTCCGCTCCGAGCGTGTCTCCGCGGACGCCGCCACGCGGCTGCTGGCGCACTGGCGGACACTGCTGGAGGGAATGGTCTCCGCTCCGGAGCGGCGGCTCGGAGACGTGCCCCTGTTGTCCGCCGCCGAGCGCCGTCAGGTGGTGGTGGAGTGGAACGCCACGCGGACCGCGTTCCCGCGTGAGGCCACGATCCACGCGCTGTTCGAGGCCCAGGTGGCCCGGACGCCCGGCTCGGTGGCGGTGTCCTTCGGTGACGTCTCGCTCACCTACGCCGAGCTGGAGCGCCGGGCGAACCGGCTGGCGCATCGCCTCCTGTCACTGGGTGTCTCGAGAGGCTCGGCCGTGGGCCTGTGCGTGGAGCGCTCGGCGGAGCTGATCGTGGGCGTGCTGGGCATCCTGAAGGCCGGTGCCGCCTACGTGCCGTTGGATCCCGCGTACCCGAGCGAGCGTCTGGCCTGGATGATCCAGGACGCCCGCGTGCCCGTGCTGCTCACCCAGCAGCGGCTGCGGGACGGACTGTCGGCGGGGTCCGCGCGCGTGCTCGCGCTGGATGGGGCAGGGGAGCTCGAGGGGCTTCCCGACACGGCTCCGGAATCCACGGCCTCCGCCGAGGATCTCGCCTACGTCATCTACACCTCGGGCTCCACGGGCGTGCCCAAGGGCGTCTGTGTCCCGCACCGCGCCGTGGTCCGGCTGGTGGTGGAGACGGACTTCATCCAACTCGTGCCCGAGGACCGTGTGGCGCAGGCGTCCAACGCCTCGTTCGACGCGGCCACCTTCGAGATCTGGGGCGCACTGTTGCATGGGGCCCGGCTGGTGGGCGTGGAGCGTGAGGTGGCGCTCGCGCCGAGGCCGTTCGCCACGTGGCTGCACGAGCAGCGCATCAGCGTCCTCTTCCTCACCACGGCCTGGTTCAACCAGATCGCCACCGAGGTGCCGGACGCCTTCCGCGGGCTGCGGCAGCTCCACTTCGGCGGCGAGGCGGTGGATCCGCGGCCGGTCCGCGCGGTCCTCCGCGAAGGGCCGCCGCAACGGCTGCTCCACGTCTACGGTCCCACCGAGAGCACCACCTTCGCTTCCTGGCACCTCGTGCGCGAGGTCCCCGAGGGCAGTCAGACGCTCCCCATTGGCCGGCCGCTGGCCAACACGGAGCAGTACGTGCTCGATGAGTCACTGGAGCCCGTGCCGCCGGGCGGAGCAGGGGAGCTGTGGATCGGCGGAGACGGCCTGGCCTGGGGTTACCTCGGGCGGCCCGAGCTGACCGCGGACCGATTCCGGCCCCACCCGTTCAGCGCCGAGCCCGGAGCCCGGCTGTACCGGACCGGCGATCGCGTGCGGCTCCAGGCGGATGGCTCGGTCGTGTTCCTCGGCCGCGTGGATGCGCAGGTGAAGGTGCGCGGCTTCCGCGTGGAGCCGGGCGAGATTCAGGCGGTGCTGCTGAAGCACCCCGCGTTGCGCGAGGCCGCCGTGCTGGCGCGCGAGGATGCCGCTGGAGGTTCGCGGCGGCTCGTGGCCTATGTCGTGCCGGTGGCGGGCCAGTCCATCGAGGGACGCGCGCTGCATCGCTTCCTCGCGGAGCGGCTGCCCGAGTACATGGTGCCGTCCGCCTTCGTTCCCCTGGAGCGGCTGCCGCTGACGCCCAATGGCAAGGTGGATCGCCGCGCGCTCCCCGCGCCCTCCGAGGTGCCGGGCGAGGGGGATGCTTCGTACGTCGCTCCGCGTGGGCCCGTGGAGGAGCTGCTCGCGGGCCTCTTCGGCGAGCTGCTCGGCGTCTCGCGCGTGGGCGCCCATGACAGCTTCTTCGAGCTGGGTGGGCACTCGCTGCTGGCCACCCGCGTGGTGTCGCGCGTCCTCGCCACCTTCGGGGTGGTGCTGTCGCTGCGAGAGTTGTTCGAGGCGCCCACCGTGGCGCGGCTGGCCGAGCGCATCTCCACGGCCCGCCAGCTCCCCCAGGCGGTGCGCCCACCACCGATCGTCCCCGTGCCCCGCGAGGGCTCCCTGCCGCTGTCCCTGATGCAGGAGCGCCTCTGGCTGCTGGATCAACTCCAGCCCGGCACGTCCCTCTACAACGTCTCCTGGGCCTCCTGGCTGGAAGGCTCCCTGCACCTGCCCGCCCTGGAGCGGGCCCTGTCCGGGCTGCTCCAGCGTCACGAGGCGCTGCGCACCACCTTCGTGCTCGAGGCGGGCGAGCCCGTGCAGCGGATCCACCCCCAGGTGGAGCTGTCCCTGCCGGTCGTGGATCTCCGCGAGCTGCCCACGGAGGAGAGCGAGACCCAGGCCCTGCTCGTGGCCACCGAGGAGGCGCGGCGGCCGTTCGACCTCGCTCGCGGGCCCCTCATCCGCGCGCTGCTGCTCCGCACGGGCGAGACGAAGCACCTGCTCGTCCTGACGCTGCACCACATCATCTCGGACGGCTGGTCCCTGGGCGTGACGATCCGGGAGTTCCTGGCGCTGTACGAGTCGGAGCTCACGGGCCGGCCCTCGCCGCTGCCCGCGCCCGGACTCCAGCCCGTGGATCACGCCGTCTGGCAGCGCGGGTGGCTCCGTGGCGAGGCGCTCGAGACGCAGCTCGGCTACTGGCGCGAGCGGCTCGCGGGCGCGCCGCCGGTGTTGGAGCTGCCCACGGACTTCCCGCGCCCGGGCGTCCAGCGCTACCGCGGTGCCTCCGTCCGCGTCCAGCTCCCGGCCGGGCTGTCCTCCGCGTTCCGGACCCTCTGCCGCCGTGAGGGTGTCACGCCCTTCATGGGTCTGCTGGCCGCCTTCCAGCTCCTCTTGTCCCGCTCCTCGGGTCAGGAGGATGTCTGCGTGGGCTCTCCCATCTCCGGCCGCCACCATCCCGGGCTGGAGGACCTGCTCGGCTTCTTCGTCAACACGCTGGTGCTGCGGACCCGCCTCTCGCCGGAGCTCACCTTCCGCGAGCTGCTGGGCCGCGTGCGCGAGACGACGCTCGGCGCCTATGCCCACCAGGATCTGCCGTTCGAGAAGCTGGTCGAGGCACTCCAGCCTCCGCGCAGCTTGAGCCATGCTCCGCTCGTGCAGGCGGTGCTGGCCCTCCAGGAGGCACCGCGGCTGGAGGGGGCCGCCACGGGGCTCACCTTCCGCCCGGTGGAGCTGGGCACCGAGACCGCGAAGTTCGATCTCACGCTCTCGCTCACGGACGCGCCCGAGGGCTTCGCCGGGACGCTGGAGTACGACGCGGACCTGTTCACTCCCGCCACCGCCACCCGGATGATGGAGCAGCTGCGCGTGCTGCTGGAGGGCGCGGTGGCCGGTGCGGGCCGGCGGCTCGGCGAGCTGCCGATGATGGACCCGGCGGAGCATCGGCGTCTGCTGGTGGAGTGGAACGCCACCCGCGTGGACTACCCGCGTGACACGGGCCTCGCCGCGCTCTTCGAGGCTCAGGCGGAGCGCACGCCGGACGCGGTGGCGGTGGAGCTCGGAGACGAGCGGCTCACGTACCGCGAGCTGGATCGGCGCGCGAACCAGCTCGCCCGGCACCTGGTGGGGCGGGGCGTGGGGCCGGAGACTCCGGTGGGCCTGTGCGTGCAGCGCTCGATGGAGCTGGTGGTGGGGACGCTCGGCATCCTCAAGGCCGGTGGCGCCTACGTGCCGCTGGATCCCACCTATCCGCGTGAGCGGCTGGCCTTCATGGTGGAGGACACGCGCGTGCCGGTGGTGCTGACGCAGCGCGCGCTGGTGCCGGTGCTGCCGGAGCGTGGCGCGGCGGTGGTGCTGCTGGACGAGGGCTGGAGCGAGATCGCCCGCGAGCCCGAGGACTCCCCGGGCATCCACGTGCCGGGCGAGTCCCTGGCCTATGTCATGTACACCTCGGGCTCCACCGGGCGGCCCAAGGGCGTCTGCATCCCGCAGCGCGCGGTGGCGAGGCTCGTGCTGGGCTCGTCCTTCGCGCGGTGGGCGCCGGACGAGGTGTTCCTCCAACTCGCGCCCATCTGCTTCGACGCCGCCACGCTCGAGCTGTGGGGCCCCCTGTTGCACGGTGCGCGCCTGGTCCTCTTCCCGCCGCACACCCCCACGGTGGACGAGCTGAAGTCCGTGCTGGATCGCCACGGGGTGACGACGCTCTGGCTGACGGCGGCGCTCTTCGAGCAGATCTCCGCCATGCGGCCGGAGGCGCTGCGGGGCGTGCGGCGGCTGCTCGCGGGCGGAGACGTGCTGCCTCCGGCCGCGGTGCGCGAGCGGCTCTCGCGGGGCGGTGTGCTCGTCAACGGATACGGGCCCACGGAGAACACCACCTTCACCACCTGTCATGTCATGGAGGGCGCCGCTCCCGAGGGCTCCATCCCCATCGGCCAGCCCATCGCCAACACGCGGGTGTACGTGGTGGATCGCCAGCTCCGGCCCGTGCCCGTGGGCGTGCCGGGCGAGCTGCTCATGGGCGGAGATGGCCTGGCCTGGGGCTACCTCGGGCGGCCGGACCTGACGGCGGAGCGCTTCATCCCGGATCCGTTCGGCCTGGAGCCCGGCGGGCGGCTGTACCGCTCGGGCGATCGGGTCCGCCACCGCGCGGACGGGACGCTGGAGTTCCTCGGGCGCATGGATGCGCAGGTGAAGGTCCGCGGCTTCCGCGTGGAGCCGGGCGAGGTGGAGGAGGCCCTCCGCGAGCACCCCGGTGTCGCCGAGGCGGTGGTGGTGGCGCGGCCGGATCCCGCGGGCGGCAAGCGGCTGGTGGCCTACGCCGTCCCACGGGCCGGGCACGAGCTGGACTCGCGCGCCCTGCGGACCTTCCTCGCGGAGCGGCTGCCCGAGCACATGGTGCCGGCGGTGCTCATGCCGCTGGCGGCGCTTCCGCTCTCGCCCAACGGCAAGGTGGATCGCGGGGCGCTCCCGGAGCCGGAGGTGTCGCGGCCGGCCGGTGTCGAGTTCGTGGAGCCCACCACGCCCCTGGAGCGGAAAATCTCGGAGTTGCTGGCGAAGGTGCTCGGGGTGGAGCGCGTGGGAGTGGAAGACCACTTCTTCGCGGACCTGGGTGGCAACTCCATGTCGGTGGTGAAGGCCTGCGCGCTCCTGCGGGAGGAGCTGAAGCGGGACGTGCCCGCCACACGCTTCTTCGAGCACTCGACGGTACGAGCGCTCGCCGCTTCCCTGGAGAGGGACGGGGAAGCCACGGCGGACGGGCAGGACAACGAGGTTCATGAAGATCGCGCGGAACAGCGGCGGCAGGCGTTCCGGCGGCAGGGCAGGCGAAGGGATCGCGGAAATGGATGACCAGAACGTGCAGCCCGAGGATCAAGGCAACGACATCGCGGTGATCGGCATGGCGGGGCGCTTCCCGAGTGCCAGGGATCTGCGTGCCTTCTGGCGCAACCTCCGGGACGGCGTGGAGTCCATCTCGTTCTTCTCGCGCAACGAACTGGAGCGCTCGCCGCTCGTGCCCGAGGAGGTGTGGAACCACCCGGCCTTCGTCCGCGCCGGTGGCATCCTCGAGGACTCGGACCACTTCGATCACGGCTTCTTCGACATCCCGCTGCGCGAGGCGCAGTGGATGGATCCGCAGCAGCGCCTCTTCCTCCAGTGCGCCTGGGCCGCGCTCGAGGACGCCGCGTATGATCCCACGCGCTTCCCGGGGCGCATCTCGCTCTACGCGGGCGCGGGCGCCTCCGGGCACCTGTTGTCGCTGCTCGGCGAGGCGCGGAAGGATCCCGCCGCGGGCCTGGATCTGGCCACGTCCGGCCCCGAGAGCCTGGCGATGAAGACGTCCTTCAAGCTCCAGCTCCGGGGCGAGAGCGTCGCCGTGTACACCGCGTGCTCCACGGGCCTGGTGGCCATCCACATGGCCTGCCAGAGCCTGCTGACGCGGCAGTCGGACGTCGCCCTGGCCGGCGCGGTGCGGATCGCCACGCCCCAGCGCACGGGCTACGTGTACCAGGAAGGGCTCATCTACTCGCCGGACGGGCACTGCCGCGCCTTCGATCACCGCGCCGCCGGGACGGTGGCCAGCAACGGCGTGGGCGTGGTGGTGCTCAAGCCCCTGGCCGATGCCCTGCGGGATGGGGACCACATCCACGCCGTCATCAAGGGCTCGGCCATCAACAACGACGGCCACCAGAAGGCCGGCTACACCGCGCCGAGCGTCGAGGGCCAGGCCGAGGTCATCGCGGACGCGCTCGCCTACGCGGGGCTCGAGGGCGATGACATCCAGTACGTGGAGGCGCACGGCACCGGCACGTCGCTGGGAGACCCCATCGAGGTCGCCGCGCTGACGCGGGCCTTCCGCAAGACCACGGACCGCAAGGGCTTCTGCGGCCTCGGCTCGCTCAAGACGAACCTGGGGCACATGGACGCGGCGGCCGGCGTGGCCGGGCTCATCAAGGTGGCGCTATCGTTGAAGCACGAGGAGCTGCCGCCCAGCCTGCACTTCGAGCGCCCCAACCCGGAGATCGACTTCGAGCGCAGCCCCTTCTTCGTCAACACCGCCCTGAAGCCGTGGCCTCGTGGCGAGGTGCCGCGCCGGGCGGGCGTGAGCTCCTTCGGCATCGGCGGCACCAACGCCCACGTGGTGCTGGAGGAGGCGCCTCCCGTCGTGGCGGACAAGACCGATGGCCGCCCGCAGCGGCTCGTGACGCTGTCCGCGCGCACGCCCACCGCCCTGGCGGAGATGGCGCGGGAGCTGGCCTCGCACGTGGAGTCCACGCCCGGCGTGTCCCTGGCGGACGTGGCCTTCACGCGCAACGTGGGCCGGCGGGCCTTCGAGTACCGGCAGTCCGTGGTGGCCACGGACGCGGCGAGCCTGGTGGAGCGGCTGCGCCAGTTGCCGGCGGCGGTGGAGGCGAACCGGACGCGCAGGGTGGCCTTCCTCTTCCCCGGGCAGGGTGTCCAGGCCGTGGGCATGGGCCGCGAGCTGCACGCGGCCGAGCCGGGCTTCCGCAAGGACGTGGACGCGGCGCTCGCGCGGCTGGAGCCTTCGCTCGCGGCCGACGTGCGGGCCCTGGTGCTTACTCCCCCGGGTCAGGAGGAGAACGCCGCGAAACGGCTGGCGGATCCGCGTGTGGCACTGCCCGCGCTCTTCATCGTCGAGCACGCGCTCGCCCGGCTCTGGATGTCCTGGGGCGTGAAGCCGCACGCGATGCTGGGGCACAGCTACGGTGAGTACGTGGTGGCGTGCGTGGCCGGCGTGCTGTCTCCCGAGGACGGCTTGCGGCTCGCCGTGGCCCGAGGCGCCCTGATGGCGCGGATGCCTCCGGGAGGCATGCTCTCGGTGGGCCTGGAGGAAGCGGAGTTGCTGCCGCTGCTCACGGGCGGGCTCACGCTGGCGGCCGTCAACGGTCCCGGCCGGTGCGTCGTCTCGGGACCCGTCGAGGCCGTCACGCAGCTGGAGCAGACCCTCTCTGGCCGGGGCGTGGGCGTGGTGCGCCTGCCCGCGGCTCATGCCTTCCACTCCAGCGCGGTGGAGCCGCTGATGCCGGACCTGGCGAGGGCCGTCTCCGGCCTGCGTCTCCAGGCGCCCAAGCTGCGCTACGTGTCGAGCCTCACCGGCACGTGGATCCGCCCCGAGGAGGCCACGGATCCCGCCTACTGGGCCCGGCAGATGCGCCAGCCCGTGCGCTTCGACGCGGGGCTCGAGGTGCTGATCGCGGACGGCTGCAGCGCCCTGCTCGAGGTGGGTCCGGGACAGGATCTCACGTCGCTGTGCCGCCCGCGCGTGCGCCAGGACAAGCGGATGATCTCCGTGCCGTCGCTGCGCCGCCGGCCCTCGGAGAGTGATTACGCCGGGCTGCTGCGTTCGCTCGGAGAGCTGTGGAGCGCGGGCGTCGAGGTGGACTGGTCGAAGTTCCACGCGGGCGGAGCCGGCCGGCGCACCCCGCTGCCCACGTACCCGTTCGAGGAGAAGTCCTGCCGCCTCCAGACCACGGCCGCGCTGCCCGCGCTGGACGCTCCCGGGATGGCCAAGGCCCCCGCGAGCACACCCGTGGCCGCGCCCGTAGCCGTGCCCGTGGCCGCGCCCCGGAGTGAGATCGAGCGCCGTGTCATGGAGATCTGGCGCGAGCGTCTGGGCACCGTGGAGATCGGTCCGCACGACGACTTCCTGGAGCTGGGTGGCAACTCGCTGATGGCGGCGCAGATGCTCACCCGCCTGCGCGAGACGTTCAACGTGCAGCTGCCGCTCGGCGCGCTCTTCGACGCCCCCACCGTGGCGGGGATCTCCGCGCACATCGAGTCCCTGCTCCAGGCGGCCCAGCCCACCACCGGGCCCGCGGCGCCCGAGGCCATGGTGCGGATCGATCGCCAGGGCGAGCTGCCGCTCTCCGTCGTCCAGGAGCGCGTCTGGCGCATGGAGCAGCGCGAGCCGGGCAACCCGGCCCTGAACATGCCGCTGGCGATCCGGATCTCCGGCGCGCTCGACGCGGGGCTGCTGGAGCGCAGCATCAACGAGGTCATCCGCCGGCACGAGATGCTCCGGGCGACCTACTCCGTGGTGGACGGGCGCGTGCGGCAGGGCTTCGCTTCCTCGCTGCGCATCCAGGTCCCCGTGGTGGATCTGCGCGGCCATGGGGGAGACCGCGAGGCGGAGGCGCTGCGGCTCGCGTTGGAGGAGGCGGAGCGGCCGTTCGCCCTGGAGCGTGAGCCCATCGTCCGGGCCCGGCTGCTGCGGCTGGACGCGGCGGAGCACCTGCTGCTGCTGACGGTCCACCACATCGGCGCGGACACGCTCTCGCTGGTGGCCTTCGTCCGCGAGGCGGCGGTGAACTACCAGGCCTTCCGCGACGGAAATCCGGCGCCGCTGCCGGAGCTGGCCGTGCAGTACGTGGATTACGCGGCCTGGGAGCGGCGCTCGCTGTCCGCGGGCGCCCTGGCCGAGCAGGAGGCGTACTGGCGCGAGGTGCTCGCCGAGCTGCCCGGATCGCTGGAGCTGGCCTCGGATCGCCCGCGCTCGGCACAACAGCGCCTGCGCGGCGCGCGCTTTCCCGTGTCCTTCACCGGGAAGCTCGGCACGGGGATCATCGCCTTCAACCAGCGCGAGCGCGTGACGTCCTTCGCCACGCTGCTGGCCGCGCTCTCCGCGCTGCTCTCCCGCTACTCGGGGCGCGAGGACGTGGTGGTGGGCACGCCCATCGGCAACCGCGCCCGGGGCGAGCTGGAGCCGCTCATCGGCTTCGTCGCCCATGCCATCGCGTTGAGGACCGACCTCTCCGGCGATCCGACCTTCCGCGAGCTGCTGAGCCGGGCCCGCGAGGTGACGATCGGCGCCTCGGCCAACCAGGATGTGCCCTTCGAGCATCTGCTGCCCCGCGTGTCCTCCGGGCGGGATCCGGGGCAGTCGCGGCTCTGTGACGCCGCCCTCGTGCTGCACGCGGATGTCACCACGGCTCCGCCGCCCGTCCCCGGGTTGGACATGCGTCTGGTGGAGGTGCCGGGCACGCCCGCCCAGTTCGGCGCCACGCTCGGTGAGCTGACGCTGCTCCTGACGGAGAGCCCCACCGGCTTCACGGGCTTCGTCGAGTACGCCACCGATCTCTATGAGGAGGCGCGCATCGCCCGGATGGTGGGCCACCTCGAGACGCTGCTGGCGGCGGTCATCGCGGATCCCGAGCTGCGGCTCTCGCGCCTGCCGCTCGCGACTCCGGCGGAGCGGAGCCTCGTGCTCCCCGTCCAGGGGGACACCTCGCCCGGTCTGTTGGCCCGGCTCGGGGCGCGCGTGGAGAAGTCCCCCGAGGCGGTGGCGATCAGCTCGGGCGATCGGCGGCTGACGTGGCGCGAGCTGGCCGCGTGCGCGCGGGGGCTCGCCACCCGGCTGTGCGGTGAGGGCGTGGGGCCGGAGGTTCCCGTGGCCCTCCGCCTGGAGCCGTCCATCGAGGCGGTGATCGCGCTCTGGGGCGTGCTGGAGGCGGGCGGGGCCTGCCTGCCCGTGGCTCCGGGTGAGCTGGCCGAGCTGCCCTCGCTCTTCCCGGCGGAAGGCCCCCGGCTGCTGCTGGTGGCCGGCTCCGGTGAGCCGCCGGCTCCGGCGGGGGTGCGCGTGCTGAAGGTGGACGCGGCGCTGTCCGAGGCGGGCGGCGCGGTGCCGGACGCACCGGCCGAGCGGCTGGCGTTCATCGTGCCCGCTCCCGAGGCGCTGGGCGGACGTGGCCGGCTCCAGCTGTCCCACCGCAACATCGCGCGGCTGCTGGCGTCGCTGGACGCGCGGATGGGCACGGGGGAGGGGGAGGTGTGGCTGGCGGCGGGTGGACCGGCGTCGGATCCCTCGGGACTGGACCTGCTGTGGGCGCTCGCGCGTGGGGTGCGCGTCGTCCTCCCGCCCGAGCGGCTGGCCGCGCGCTTCGCCGTCATGGGGCGGAAGCAGGGGGCGCACAGGAAGCTCGAGTTCAGCCTCTCGTACTTCGCCAATGACGAGGACTCGTTGGGCGAGCGCAAGTACGAGATGTTGATCGAGGGCGCGAAGTTCGCCGATGCGCACGGCTTCTCCGCCATCTGGACGCCGGAGCGGCGCTTCCACTCGTTCGGCGGCCTGTACCCAGCGCCCTCGGTGGTGAGCGGGGCGATCGCGATGATCACCCGCAACCTGAAGCTGCGCGCGGGCAGCGTCGTGCTGCCGCTGCATGATCCCATCGAGGTGGCCGAGCAGTGGTCCGTCGTGGACAACCTGTCCGGCGGGCGCGTGGGCCTGTCGTTCGCCACGGGCTGGCACGCCAATGACTTCTCGCTCTCGCCGGCCACGTTCGCCCGGCGGCGCGAGGTGTTGGTGGAGCGGCTGGAGGAGTTCCGGCGGCTGTGGCGCGGCGAGACGGTCCAGCGCCGCAATGGTGCCGGCGTGGAGGTGGAGCTCGCGGTGCGGCCCAGGCCGGTGCAGCGGGAGGTGCCGGTGTGGCTCACCTCGGCGGGCAACCCGGAGACGTTCCGTCAGGCGGGTGACGTGGGGGCGGGCATTCTCACCAACGTGCTCGGGCTCGGCTCCAACCTGAAGGAGCTCGAGGCGAAGGTGGCGCTCTACCGCGAGGCCTGGCGCAAGCGCGGCCACGGACCCGGCCGCGGCCACGTGACGCTGATGCTCCACACCTTCCTGGGCAAGGACCTCGACGAGGTCCGCTCCGTCGTCCGGGAGCCGCTCAAGAAGTACTTCCGAAGCTCGGTGGACATCTTCGGCAACCTGATGGCCAGCCAGGGCCTCCAGGTGGAGGACGTGCGCGGGCTCACCGAGCAGGACATGGATGCACTGCTCGGCCAGGGCGTCGAGCACTCGCTGCGCGATGGCGGCATCTTCGGCTCGGTGGAGGACGGCGAGCGGGTCATCGAGCACGTGCGGACGCTCGACGTGGATGAGATCGCCTGCCTCGTGGACTTCGGCGTGGGGCTGGAGGACACCATGTCCAGCCTGCGTCTGCTGGATGTGCTGAGGCAGCGCGTGCAGGCGGCGGCGGTGCGTCCCGAGCCCGTGCTCGCCGAGGGGGCGGGGGGCTTCGGAGAGCTGCTGGAGCGTGTCCGGAGCGAGGGGGTCACCGCGCTGCGCTGCGCGCCGTCGCAGGCCCGCGCGTTGGCGGAGCTGCCCGGAGCCTCCGAGGCGCTGGGGGGCGTGCGCCGGCTGGTGCTGGGCGGTGAGGCGGCCGCTCCGGAGGTGGCCTCGGCGCTGGGCCAGGCGTTCTCCTCGGAGCGCGTGGAGCTGGAGGCGTCCGTGGTCGAGGCGGCCTGGCCGGCCGCGGGTGCCGGGGCGATGCGGATCCTCGATGCGTCCGGTGCACCGGTGCCCGTGGGGGTCGTGGGTGAACTGGCGATCGGTGGTGCCGCCGTTCCGCGCGGCTTCTGGATGGACGCCGAGGCGACCCGCTCCCGCTTCATCCCCGTTTCCGGTGCGCACGAGCGCCTCTTCCTGACGGGACAGCGTGCCCGCTACCGCGTCGAAGGCGAGGTGGAACGGGTGGCTCCGCTCCGGGCCTCGAAGTCGCGCCGTCCTGCCCGGGCCACCCCGGCCACGCAGAACACGCGGAAGGACTCGCCCGTGACGCGGGTGTCGCGCGAGCGGCCACTGCCGCTCTCGTTCGCGCAGGAGCGGCTCTGGTTCCTGCAGCAGCTCAATCCGGCGGACGTGGCCTACAACAACACGGCCGCGCTGCGTCTGGTGGGGGCGCTGAAGGTGGAGCCCTTGGAGGCGGCGCTGAACGAGGTGGTGCGCCGGCACGAGGTGCTGCGCTCCACCTACGTCCTCGGGGACGAGGGGGCGCGGCAGGAGATCGCCCCCTTGATGCCGCTGGTGCTGGAGCATCGGGAGGCCACGGGGGCGTCCGCGGCCGAGCGCGAGGCGGAGGCCTTCCGGCTGGCGCGCGTCGAGGCCCTCAGGCCGTTCGATCTCCAGCGGGGCCCGGTGATGCGGGCCATGCTGATCCGCCTCGGCGAGACGGAGCACTTCCTGCAGCTCACCCTCCACCACGTGGCCTCGGACGCATGGTCCGCCACGGTGCTGTACGGCGAGCTGGGCGTGCTCTACGAGTCCTTCCTGGCGGGCCGTCCGTCGCCGCTGCCCGAGCTGCCGGTGCAGTACGCCGACTACGCCGTGTGGCAGCGCGGTTGGCTGAGCGGCCAGGCCCTGGAGTCGCAGCTCGCGTACTGGAAGAAGCAGCTCGCCGGAGTGCCGGTGCTGGAGCTGCCCACGGACAGGCCTCGTCCCGCCAACCGCTCCTGGGCGGGAGACGTGTACCGCTTCACGCTGCCGCGCGAGCTCTCCGAGCCCCTGCTGGCGCTCGGCCGCCGGGAGGGCTCCACCTCCTTCATGGTGATGATGGCCCTCTACCAGGCGCTCCTGCACCGCTACAGCGGCCAGGAGGACTTCGCCGTGGGCACGCCGCTCGCGGGCCGCGGCCGGACGGAGCTGGAGGGGCTCATCGGCTGCTTCATCAACACCCTGGCCCTGCGGGCGCCGCTCTCGGGCGCGCCTTCCTTCCGGCAGTTGCTGGGGCGCGTGCGGCACTCGGCGCTGGAGGCCTACGCCCACCAGGACGCGCCCTTCGAGCGCATCGTGGATGGGCTCGACCTGCCGCGCGACACGAGCCGCACCCCCGTGTTCCAGGCCAGCATCAACCTGATCAACACGCCGGAGACGGAGGTTCAGCTCCCGTCCCTGAAGTTCAACGTGATGGACGTTCCCGTGGGCAGCGCCAAGTTCGATCTGGGCTTGACGGTACGGGAGGATCGCGAGGGGCTCAGCTGCGTCTTCGAGTACGCCACGAGCCTGTTCGATGAGGCCACGGTGGCGGGCATGGCCCGGTGCCTCACGGGGCTGGCCCGCTCCGTGGTGGAGTCGCCGGACAAGCCGCTGGCCCTGCTGCCGCTGTTGGAGAACACCGAGGCGCACCGGCTGCTGGTGGAGTGGAACGACACCCGCGCCGCCATGCCCGCCACCACCATCCATGCGCTCTTCGAGGCGCAGGTGGAGCGCACGCCCGAGGCGCTGGCGGTGGCCGCTGGAGAGTCGAGGCTGACGTACCGGGAGCTGAACCGGCGGGCGAATCAGCTCGCCTGGCACCTGCGCGAGCTGGGCGTGGGACCGGACGTACCAGTGGGCCTGTTCCTGGAGCGCTCGGTGGACGCCATGGTGGGCCTGTGGGGCATCCTCAAGGCCGGAGGCGCCTACGTGCCCCTGGATCCCGCGTTCCCGGCCGAACGCCAGCGCGGAATCCTCGAGGACTCGCGTGCGCGTGCGCTCGTCACGGACTCGCGGCTGGCCGAGGGCCTCGGTGGGTTCAGTGGCACGGTGGTGTGCCTGGACACGGACGCGGCCCGGCTGGCCGCACGCGGCGAGGCCAACCCGCCTTCCAGCGTGCAGCCGGAGAACCTCGTCTACGTCATCTTCACGTCGGGCTCCACGGGTCGGCCCAAGGGCGTGGCCATCGAGCACCGGCAGCTCGTCAACTACGTGGAAGGTGTGTCGCGCAGGCTGGAGCTGCCCGAGGGCGCCAGCTTCGCCTCGGTGTCCACGCTGGCTGCGGACCTGGGCAACACCGCCGTCTTCCCGGCGCTCTGCCGGGGTGGCGCGCTGCACTTCATCTCGAAGGAGAGCGCCTCGGATCCGGCCGTGCTCGCTGGGATTCTCCAGAGCGGCGCGGTGGACGGCTTGAAGATCGTGCCCGCGCACCTGCAGGCCCTGCTGAGCTCGCCGCATCCGGAGCGGGTGCTGCCGCGCAAGCGCCTGGTGCTGGGCGGAGACGTGTCCGACTGGTCGCTGATGGACCGCGTGCATGAGCTGTCGCCGGAGCTGGTGGTGTTCAACCACTACGGCCCCACCGAGACGACCGTGGGGGTGCTCACCCAGCGCGTGGCGCGTGGACCCGAGGGCCGCATGTCCGCGTCGGTGCCGCTCGGCAAGCCGATTCCGAATGCACGGGTGTACGTGCTGGACAAGCACCTGCAGCCGGTGCCCGTGGGAGTGCCGGGCGAGCTTTGCATCGGCGGCAACAGCGTGGGACGGGGCTACCTGGGCCGGCCGGAGCTGACGGTGGAGCGCTTCGTGCCGGATCCGTACTCGGACGAGCCGGGCGCGAGGATGTACCGCACGGGAGACAAGGCGAGGCTGCTGGCGGACGGGAAGGTGGAGTTCCTGGGCCGAGTGGACCACCAGCTGAAGATCCGCGGCTACCGCGTGGAGCTGGGAGAGGTGGAAGCGGCGCTGGAGCGGCACCCGGCGGTGCGCGAGGCGGTGGTGGTGGCGAAGGAGGTGGCCGCGGGAGACAAGCGGCTGGTGGCGTACGCGGTGGCGAAGTCCGGGCAGGGGGTGGAGCCCGGAGCCCTGCGCGAGTTCGTGAGTGGCGTGCTGCCGGACTACATGGTGCCGACGGCCATCGTGGTGCTGGAGGCGCTGCCGCTGACGGCGAACGGCAAGGTGGACCGGGCGGCGCTGCCGGCGCCGGTGCTCGACAGGGTGGCGGAGCGGTTCGTGGCTCCGCGCACGCCCGTGGAGGAGGTGCTGGCGGGCCTGTGGAGCGAGCTGCTGCGCGTCCCGCGGGTGGGGGTGAACGAGAGCTTCTTCGAGCTCGGCGGCCACTCGCTGCTGGCGATGCAACTGGTGGCGCGGGTGCGGAACGCGCTGCGCGTGGAGCTGCCGCTCAAGGAGGTGTTCGAGGTCCCGACGGTGGCGGGTCTGGCCGAGCGGGTGGGCCGGGCGCTGGCCGCCGAGGAGGGCGCCACGCGGGTACCGCCGTTGAAGCGGGTGCCGCGCGATCGCGAGCTGCCGCTGTCGTTCGCCCAGGAGCGGTTGTGGCTGCTGGATCGGCTCGACGGAGGCGGCGTCTTCTACCACATCCCCATGGCGGTGGAGCTGACGGGCCCCGTGGACGTGGCGGCCCTGGAGCGGAGCCTGCATGAGCTGGCGCGCCGCCACGAGGCACTGCGGACGCGCTTCGTGGAGAAGGGTGGAACGCCGATCCAGATCATCGAGGAGTCGGCGGAGCTGCCGCTGGTGGTGGAGAACGTGGAGGGGGTGCCGGGGACCGGGTTCGAGGCGGCGGTGCGCGAACGCATCGAGCAGGAGCTGCGCAAGCCGTTCGAGCTGGAGAAGGGCCGGCTGACGCGGGCGCTCCTGCTGAGGGTGGAGCCGGAGCGGCACGTGCTGCTGCTGGTGGTGCACCACATCCTGTCGGATGGCTGGTCCATGGGGGTGCTGACGCGTGAGGTGGTGGCGATGTACGAGGCCTTCGCGCAAGGCCGGCCGTCGCCCCTGGCGGAGCTGCCGTTGCAGTACGCGGACTTCGCGGTGTGGCAGCGGGAGTGGCTGCGCGGCGAGGTGCTGGAGTCGCAGCTCGCCTGGTGGCGTGAGCAGCTGGAGGGCGCGCCGCACGTGCTGGATCTGCCGGTGGATCGGCCGAAGCGCGTGGCCGGAGCGGGACGGGCGGGCCGCAGGACGACGATGCTGTCCAATCGGCTGGTGGAGCGGTTGGAGGCGGTGGCGCGCGGCGAGGGCGCCACGCTCTTCATGTCGGTGCTGACCGGATTGCAGATGCTGCTGTCGCGCTACAGCGGACAGAAGGATTTGCTGCTCGGCGTGCCGTTCGCGAACCGTGGCCAGGTGGAGACGGAAGGGCTGCTCGGCCTGTTCTTCGAGCCGCTGGTGCTGCGGGCGGACCTGTCGGGACGGCCGGACTTCCGCGAGCTGCTGCGGCGCGCGAAGCAGTCGGTGCTGGGGGCGTTCACGCATCCCCACGTGCCCTTCGAGCCGCTGCTGAAGGCGCTCGGAGTGCAGCGCAACGTGACGAGGGCGCCGCTGTTCCAGGTGCTCTTCGCGCACGTGGAGGAGATCCCGGAGCCCACCACGCTGCCCGGAGGCGTCGGGGTGAGGCTGATTCCCTCGGAGCCGGCGAGCACCGAGATGGATCTGACCGTGATGATGACGCGGATGGCCGACGGCCTCATGTTGAGCGTGCTCTACAACGCGGACCTGTTCGATGCGGATCGCATCGAGCGGATGCTGGAGCGGATGGAGGCCCTGCTCGAAGGAGCGGTGGCTGCTCCGGACCGGGTGGTGGATGAGCTGCCACTGCTGAAGGAGGCCGAGCGCAACCGGCTGCTGGTGGAGTGGAACTGCGCTCGCGAGGAGGTGCCACGCGAGGCGACCCTGCACTCCCTCTTCGAGGCGCAGGAGGCGAGGACGCCGGACGCGCTGGCGGTGATGGAAGGAAGCCGCACGGTGACGTACCGCGAGCTGGACGCGCGGGCGGCGCAGCTGGCGCGTCAGTTGAGGGCGAGTGGGGTGGGGTTGGAGACGAGGGTGGGCGTGTGCGTGGAGCGCTCGGTGGAGATGGTGGTGGCGCTGCTGGGCGTGCTGAAGGCGGGAGGGGCGTACGTCCCGCTGGATGCGGAGTACCCGGTGGAGCGGCTGCGCTTCATGCTGGAGGACAGCGGCGCACGGGTGGTGGTGGCCAGAGGAGCACTGCGGGAGAAGCTGGGAGAAGCAGCGGGCCGTGTGTGGCTGGACGTGGAGGAAGCGTCGCGGCCGGTGGAGGGAGCACCTGAGCTGAAGGTGGAGGTACCGGCGGAGGCAGCGGCGTACGTGCTGTACACGTCGGGGTCGACGGGAAAGCCGAAGGGAGTGGTGGTGCAGCACCGCTCGCTGGTGAATTTCACGAGGGCGGCGTGGCAGGCCTTCCCAGTGGAGC